>JAGNMT010000026.1 GCA_017991025.1 Verrucomicrobiales bacterium | reverse complement strand
GGATAAGGGAACGAGTCGTTTTGTCCTGGCACAATCCGGGAACTCTCCGGGGATCAGGGAATTCATTCTGGATGATTCGATAGTGAGTCAGGATCAAGTGGATGACGATGCCGTCTCCCCGGTCCTTTATGCAGCCAAAGATACCTGGATCTGGGACTATCAGGATGCACCGGTGGTATATCCGAGCGGGCCTACCGTGATCCCTACCTCGATGGTGCCGGATTCCGCAACACCCGTCGTTCCGTCGACTCCCCCGCCTCCCCCTCTTGTGACGGACTCGCTCACTCCTCCCCGATTTTCCATCACTTCAGGGTCTTTTCCAATCACCGATTTCGACCTCAGTCTTACACTCACGGATCCTAATCCCATCGGCACGGCAAAGATCTACTATTCGATCAACTATGGCAACTGGTCCGCATACAACGGAATCATCACCGTGACTCCCGGCACGGTCGTGGCGGCGCAGGCGATTCCCACAAGCGAAAGTTACTCAAGCAGCGCAAGGGCGGAACATACCTATAAACTCTCCCGACTGCCGCTTTCGCCCCCCTCCATTCAATTGAGTGCCTCTGAATTCACAGATGATATCGATTCCATAGGTATATCTATTACCAACCCGAATGCCGCAGGTAGTTCTTCTATTTGTTACACGGTGGTGGAGCCGGGAGTCAGTAGCCCCGCTCTCTCCGCGTGGTCACCCTATTCGGGTGGACTGATAGTCAATTCAACGGACTATCCCGCCGGATTTCTGATCAAGGCCTATGCCAAAGCGAGCAATCCTGATGCCTATAATGATAGCTCACCAGCCGAGCAGAGCGCCGGTGCTGACTCGATCTTCAGCGATCCCGGCGCAACGGATGTGTTGTACGTCATTGATGCATCAGGATCAATGAATACTCCGGTGGGCAGCAGCACCCGGTTCGCCCTTGTGCAGAATGCTCTCGCCACCGCGATTTCAAAACTCCGTCCCGAAACCCGGTTCAATGTAACCACGTTTGCCGCAGGTGTCGTCTACACCGACAGTTCATGGCAGCTCAATCCAGCCACGACCGAGAGAAAGAATGACATGATGAAGGCCATTGCCGGATTCAAGACATCAGGTGGAACCAACTACGAGGCGGCACTGCAACTTCCGCTACGATTTTCTACAAAACCGGCCAAGGTTTACTTTCTGACTGACGGTGAGCCATCTGCAGGCGGAAGCTTTGACGACGAAGTCGCAACTCTGATGACCAACGGGATCATTGTAAATACCATCGGCGTCGATCTCACTGATGCCGGGAAGAGCCGGCTTAAATCGATTGCCTCAAGAACAGGGGGGCGCGCTACATCGGTCGAGACTGACTAATACAGGCTGGCAGCTTCCCGTCCCTATTCCTCCCGAACCAGCCAGGGTTACGTCAACCAAGGATGATGAAGGAACGAGGCGGGATCATGGGCTTAGATTCAGTTACTAATTGAATACCAAAAATCCGGTGTCAGTTTGAAAGATGGCTGACCACTGGAAGACCGAAATCATTGCTCTCACCGAACTGCCTGAAGCACGAGCGCTGAAGAATGACGCCTCTTTCTTCCCTCCTGCATCTCCGGAACAAATACTCAACTGGGAGCAACGGAACGGGGTCACTGTCCCCGGGGAGATCCGGTCTTTCATCCAACAATCCGACGGACTCGAAGCCGGTCGAGGCGAATTGTGGCCCGTTCTGCCCCACGCGCAATGGGAGGTCGTTCGCGATGAGTGCGCCTCGTCGCATGCATGGATTCGTTTCGGCGAGGGCGGTGGGCACCGCTACCTCCTTTCTCTTGGTCACAGCCCGTCTATCTATCGGCACGAACGATTCGGCTCGGACGAGACATTTTTTGCACGGGACTTCCGTCAATTCCTCCGAAAAGTGTTCAGGAACGAAGACTGAGTCCGTTTCCGCCGGATGCGCCTCACAGGGGCCTCCTATGCCCAGCAAAAAACCGGACTCTAAAGTCGGACCCAATCCGAAGTTTAAACAGTTCCCGCCAAAACACCTCTTCGTTTCAGCGGAACCTGAAAATTACCGGCCAAAGAGGGGAAGTCGAAAACCGGGCTTCTTGGTATCCGTGGTTGCCGCCGGTGTCGATGGAGTAGCAGGCAGGGTCGCTGCATTCGCAGCCTGCGGCTCAGCCGCTGGCGGTGTTACCTGAGCATCATCGGTAGGCTTAGCCCGGGTCGGGGCGGGAGCGGGAGCGGCGGGAGCAGTCGGCGCGGCACCTGTCGCCACCGGAGGAACGGCTGCAGCACGGGCTGCGGCGCTCTCGGCAGCGGCGGCGTCGAGCTTCTTAATCTGCTCAGGGGTCAGCTTCGAGGCGGCTTCTTTCAGGGTATTCTTCGCCAGCTCGTTATCGGGAGCGAGGAGTTCAGCCTGCTTGAAGTAACGGTAGGCTGACTCGTAGTCAGGAACCGGTGGCGAGCCTGCAGCCACAAGAACACCGCGGAAATGGAGCCCGCCCAAACGGAGCAGAGCCTCGAAACGGGTCGCATCCGCAATTTGAGGTGCTTGTATTACCTGGGTATAGGCATCCGATGCGGCTTTCGCCGGAGTGCTATCCGCGCCGACGCCAACAAGACCGGACTCAGCCATCACACCGAGGCTGAGAAGCCCCTCGGGCGAACCTGCGGCGGCAGCACGAGAGAACCAACCGCTCGCGGCGACGGCATCCTTGAGTGTGCCTGCTCCATTGAGGTAATACACCCCGGTTTTCTGCATGGCGGGAGCCAAACCGCCGCCGGCAGCCTGAAGGAAATAGGCAAATGCTTTCGCAGGATCCTGGTCTACGGAACGTCCGGCTTCGTAGAAGATCCCGACATTGTATAGTGCTACGGGAACATTGTTCCGGGCGGCAAGACGGTAGAGTTCGAGCGCAGCGGCCGGATTCGGCATCACTTCCACTTTGCCGTCAGCCTTGTCCAGATCAACTCCCTGATCATAATAGCCGGCGAGGGTGATCTGGGCTGCCGCATCATTTCCCTGAGCCGCTTTAGTAAAATAATCGAGAGCCTTCGTAAAATCCTTAGGCACACCGGCAAGACCGGAAGCATGCAACTCACCCATGGTGCGCTGACCGGCAGGAACGCCCTGCGCGGCAAGCTTGGCGAAGGTATCCACTGCCTTTGCCGGATCGGGTTCAATCTTCCTTGCGCCGAACTTCTTACCGTCGAAGAGAATAGAGCCAAGTGAAGCCATCGCGTTAGGATTACCCGCATCGGCGGCCTTGTTCAGCCACTCCCAGGCCTTGTCGTCGTCGACCTTCTCGGGTCCACCCGCTTCAAGGAAAAATTGGGCTAGCTCAAACTGAGCCTGATTGTCTTTATCCGCAGCGGCGGTCTCGAGGAGTTCGAGGGCGGCGTCCGCGTCTTTCTTCTCCCCTGCCAATCCACCCAGATAAATGGCGGCCATATTGCGACGAGCAGCATTGAGTCCACCTTTAGAAGCTTTCTTGATATAGTCGACACCCTCTTTCGTCTTTGCCACATCCTGGCCTGAGCCTGCGAGGATAAAGCCATAGTTGTTCATCGCTTGCAATTGACCAAGCTCCGCAGCCTTCTGATAGTAGGCAGTCGCCTCCGCCAAGGCGTTTTGTTGATTGCTCTGCTGGATAAGGAATCCCATCGAAAACAAAGCGTCCTTATCATTGCTCTTGTCTGCCAATTCCCGGATCTTGTCGATGGTCGCCTGAAGCGCCACCTGAGGTTTTTCACCTTTTGCCATAGCGGCCGTGGCGGCCTCCAAAGCCTCGACTTGAGCAACCATTTCCTTGCTTGGATCGGTCCACTCTTTGGTATCGATGCCTAGCGCAGATGCCGCATTGAGAGAGTTGAGTCCGAGGCCCGCCAGAACGGCAACGATTACAAATACTTTAACGATCATAGTGGTGGCGGGATTAGCGCCGTGGGGAGTTTGCTAAAAAATAACTGAACAACAGGGCCAGGCTGATCAGCAGGCACCGAAGCCGCAGAATTTACCGGAAAAGGGAAGGGATTGCAAGCATTCAGACCGTAAAAGTAGGAAAAGCACGATTAGTCGACGTTCCGGGAATCTGTCGAACTTAGAGCGTTGATGCGAGATAAACGGGGTTCGAAACAAGATTTCCGTGAGTTCGAGGAGTAAATGTGAACACAAATGACCGGAGACCAGAACGAAGGGAAATTTGAACCGAATCCCCGTTTTCCGAAGCAGGACGGGATAAGTCCGACAAGCCCCCAGGCCCCCTCTCTTACAGCCTCGAAATGGCGTGCGTTGGACAGATTCTGCCCCCTCCCCATTCCGCTGTCAACACGGTAGAGGACGGCCATGGTGCACGAAGAAAAGACCTTTTCCTTTTCCGTTTCCCTTGAAGGGAGTATCAATATGGCAATTACCTACTCAATGTCTTTATACCCGGTTATCTGCCCGACGTGTTTTGAAGAGTTCATGGTAACAATCCCGCCCCCATCGGAGGCACCGGCTGAGGTCGACTATGACTGCGAGATCTGTTGCAGACCGATGATCGTCGTCTACGAAATCGACGACGACGAAGTTTATGCCTACGCCAGAGGAATTCACGATTAAATCGTCTCTCCCGGTCCTCTCTGAGCCGGGATCTCCCTATGGCTTAACTCCAGTTTCGGCAGGTTTCGCTTCAGCCGGTTTCGCTTCCCCGGCGGGGGCCGCAGGCTCCATCGTCCCGTCTGCCGGGGCAACCGCTGGCTCTCCTTTGCCCCCCTCAGAAACAGGATTCGCCGGGTCGGTTCCCGCATCCACCTGGACCATGGACTCAGGATTCTCCTTGTCGGAAGCAATACGGAACCCGGTCCAGAAATTCCGCTCAGCAGGAGATTCGGCGGCACGACGCGCGGTTAATTCAAACCCTGAAGTGGTGGCAAATGAAGCACCGCGCTTAAGCGGCACCTTCCGATCCGGGAAGTCCGGGTGGGCATCCCTGGTCGCTGTCCATTCACTGACGTTCCCCGCGAGACCGATTACCCCGTAACGGCTCTCATCTGCTGCGATGGCGTCAACGGGGCACCAGAATTTGAAACCGTCGATACTTCCAGCCGCCGTGTCCTTGGTCGCTTCATGGTCGAGCCCGCTGTTAAAATTCGCATTCTCCAGAACGTCACCCCAGGGATAAACGCTACCGGAACGTCCTCGGGCCGCCTTTTCCCACTCCTGCTCAGTAGGAAGGCGCCCGCCACGCCAGGTCGCGTAGGCATTAGCATCCCACCAGTCGATACCCACAACAGGGCAGTTCGGATCGATATCGCCACCGAAAAACTTACCCCCTTTGAGTGCCGCGCTATGATACTGGTGCCATTTTTCCGGCTCATAGGTGGTCTTCTCGGCCGGCTGTTCCGGATGCCGAACGAGGAGTTGCTTCTGGGGATTCGCAGCGAGGTCACCCAGAAACTCGGCATACTCCGCGATAGTCACCTCGTATCGACCGATCCAGAACTCCCCCAGTTCAATGTCGCCTGCATTCTGAAACGGAAAAACCCCGGCCGGAATTTTAGTGAAGGTATCAAGTTCCCGGATTTCCGGCTTTGAACCCATGACCAGAAAGGTGATGATCGCACCGGCCACAATGAGAAAACCGATCAGCGATCCCACCACCAACGCCGTGCGATCCGATTCTTTCGCGGTGATCTTGGCCAATTCCGCAACGGATAGCCCTTCTTTCGGATCGGGCGGATTGAGGGCTTTCCGCAAACCCTCGATCGAATTGACCGCATCGATACGATCGGTGCCCATACGATCGACCAGCGAATACAATGCCGGATCCATCCCGGATTTTTTCAGAAATGGAGAAACCGCATCAGCGAGCAATTCCATTTGTTTTCGCTCCTCATCGACCGCTAGCGGGACACCCCTCCCCCGAACCGGATTGGCAATACGCGGTTCAGTTCCTTTTACAATGAGGATGCTCTGGGCGGTGAAAAGCCGATGGGACATTCCGTTGTCCCGCAAATAGACCAATGCACTGGAAGCTGCCGCAAGGACCTTCCAAAGAACGGAGGCATCGAGATCACTGCGTCGACGCGCCAGATCGCTGAGACTGGGGGCATCTACCAGTTCGAGAGTGTAGAAGTTTACCCCCAACTCCTGGTCGCACTCATAAACCAGCGAAATGGCGGGGTGATTGACCGAAGCCCTCGCACTCGCCTCGCTTACAAAACCATGCACCCAGTTGATGTCCCTTCGATGTTTCCGATAGAGAGTCTTCAACGCCACATGGCGACCGATTGAGGTCTGCTCGGCCTCATAAAGGGCGAAATCGGCGTCGCGCTGAATCTCACGAAGCAGTTTGTAATCGCCCAGACGAGTCCCGACCGGGAGTGCTTCCTCTGGCAACTTGATCGGGGCGGACTCCAGCAGCGGAAGCGGCTCGGCCGCTGCTTCGCGACTCGGTTCAGTGGCGATCTCGGGCGGCGGGGAACTGACCGGATCGCCCGGCGCAGAAACGGTTTCCGTCGATTCCACCTCGCTATCCTGAGGCGGACCGCTACTTTCAGCGACTCCCTCGCCGAGCACTGAATCGAGCCAATCGACCAGAACTCCGCGATTCACCGGCTTGAAAAAAAGTCGCTCCTTTTCCACCACTCTGGGGTAGAACGGAGTCATGTCCTCATGGCTACAATACACGCTCGGGAAAAAACCGATTTCGCCGTGCAAATGGTCCCGCAGGTCGAAAATATCCTCTCCCGTCTCTGCGTCGATATTGGCAACCATCATGGAGAGATGATCGACTCCCCGGAGCACCTCCCAGCCTTCCAGAGCATCCGCAGCCTCAAGGACACGATCCACTTTTGACTCGACAATGGAGCGAATGGTAGCGCGATCCTCCGCGGACTTATCAATGATCAATATAACAACGTCTTTGTGCATGGAGCCAGGTCTAGGGATAAACTGAATTGGGGAAGAGCGCGTTCTCGGGACCGATGCGATCCCTGACAGGGATTTCCTCATCCTTACTCTCAAGCCTCAGATTGGCAATATTTTCCGGCATCACCAGCTTATCCTGAATTTGGTCTCTGTAATACAACTCAATCGCGTACCCGTAATAACTTCGCACACCGAGTTCGCGCTTTTGCTCTTCAGTAAACACGGGCTGGTTGTATTTGACAATGATCTCCTCGGTTCCGTCGACCTGCCAGTCATAGGGAGCCGACGGGTAAACGTAGGACGTATCAGCCGTAGAGGCTTTCACCTCGCCACCCGCCACCTGATCGTAGAAATAGACCAGAAGAGTGAGCTCATCCCCAACGGGACGGGACTTCGCATCCGCATCGACAACGACCCGGATGGTAACCTTCTGGCCTTCGCTCGTCGGTGCCTGCTCTTCAACTTTCACTTCGCCGATCTTCATGAGTTTCGGCGCCGGATCGGTCACTGACGTTGTCTCGCCCCGCAGCTGCTGTCCTGCGAGCGGGAAATAAGCCGCTGCGACAACTGGCCCGAGGCCCTCGACCCGCTCCCAATAGGCTTTTGCTTTATCACTCAATCCCATTTGACCAAGCGTTGCGGCCAATTCCGCGAGAATCCGGGGATGGGCAGGCATCGCTGACTCGACCTTACGGAACGCCTGCAACGCCCCTTGCATATTACCGCTCGCACGCAACTCGGCCCCCGTGGACATCAATCGCTCAAGAATGGGCTCACCGGCCAATTCATTCTCACGGGCAGCGAGAGCCAAAGAAGCAGATAGCGAAGGCGAGGTCTCCACGGCAGCAGGTCCGACAAAGGAGGGTGCCGGCAAGACCGGCGCGGGTCCGGGTAACGGACTCGGGCCCGAAAGACCGCTGCTGCCCGCCGGCTCTCCCGACCTTATTCCGGGAGCCTGAAATTCCGGAGCGACCTGATTGATCGAGTCGGGTTGGGAGGGATTCACCCCCGTCACTCCGGTATTTGAGAGCGATTCAGTCTGAAGCATCACCGCTGCGGGCGCGGGCACCGTTGGCTGGACGGGAGCAGGGGGAACGGCGGGTGCCGGGGGAACCATTTCCGTAGTCCTTGCCATAACAGGCTCCGACTTTATGACGGGAGAACGCCTCGCTACACCGAATCCGAGGGCAAGGAGCTGGATGAAGGCAATCGAGCCTACCACCCACATCGCTATGCGGAAAGTCCGCCCATAACCCGGCCGGCCGGATAAGCAATTCTCTGTCATTCTCTTGCCAACACCTCCCCTGATGATTTACGCGATCCCTTTGCGTTGCCTATTATCCAACAAAATTCCGAAGTCGCCAGCCGCATTTATCGCTCACCAGCCCTCTTATCGTTTACCAGCCCTCAACCGCCCTGTGCGAGTTGGGAAACATTATTTTTAAAAAAAATCTCACCGGCCTGACTTTTTGGCATTACTATCTGAGCGGGGTCCAGTTTCAGTTGGCAAGCCCCGTGTTTTCAAACTTCAAACGTCTTCATACCGTGAGTAGCCATTTATCCAGCGACATTCAAATCGAAGGGGACCTTAATTGTTCAACCGATCTCATTTTTGATGGTTCCATTAAGGGAAATATCACTTCAAAAGGCAGCCTGACCATCGGTCAGAACGCCTCTGTAAACGGAAACCTCAAGGCCGAAAAGGCAGTGATCGAAGGGAAAATAGTTGGAAACGGCGATTTCAACTCGTGCCGTCTCTCTCCGACCTCAGTGATCTCCGGCTCCGTCAATACGGTCAGCCTGCAGATGGAGGAGGGCGCGTCTCTCGAAGGTCAGTGCAAAGTGGGTAAGGCGAAAGCTTGATCCGTATAGCGGGCAGATTTTTCAAGTCCATTTTCTAATGACGCCCCGGTAGCAAACCGGGGCGTTTTTTTTGCCCGCTCGGGAATCTGCAGCTCAGGAAAAGCCCTCTTTGAGCAGCGAGATCCAGATCACAATAAAAGCGAGCCAGGCGATCAACCACGCCACCGAGAGAATAAAAGCCACCCACCAGACCGTTTTCCCCCGGGGAACAAATCCCTCCGGCTTTCCCCGGTAGCGAAACAGAAGATAGAGCGCGAGCGGCGCTGTAAACAGGGAGAACGGTGCCAGCCAGGTCACAAGCGCCAGCGCCCGCTTATCCTGTAACCGGGTCCGCCCCAGATACACGGGGTCTTTTTCAATCTCCCTCAGGCGATGGAGACAGGGCAGACATAGATCCCGTCCTCCCCAGAATATTGCGGCCTTCGCTGACATGAAACAACCGCACTCATCACAAATTCTCTCAGCCAGAAGATCCGGAAAAAAAGAACAGGATGCCTGCCCCTCTCCTGCCGGGGATCCTTCATCCCCGCGATGGAACTCACGGAAAAGGCGGGGGAAAATTGTCACCCGTACTTCAGCCCGGCAGACGGGGCACTTCTCTTCAAACGATGAGACCTCTCTGCCGACCTGCAATTGACTGCGGCAGCGCGGGCACTGCAGGATAGGACCGGTAAATTCAGATGAAGCGATTGCCATGAATCAATTTTTTTACTTTTTCACGACGCGAGTGGCGGAAACACGGTCGTGCAGAGCCCGCTTCTCCGGATCGAAAGCGGCCATCCAATACACGCCCGAGCACAACGCGAGAAGCGCGACATAGACAAAAAGCCCGGTCACCATCGCGAAGACAAATCCGGCCGCATTATTAGCGCTGTCCTTTGACGCGGCCGCAATGACGGCGATCATGATCCCGAGACCCAGAGCCGAGGGGAGCCAGACGATGAGATAGTTCAAAGGCTTCTTCGCAAGCCACCGGATAAAAGCCCGCTTGTAGGTCACACGGGAGCCGTCGGGATTCACCACTTTGGCCCCAATGATGATTTTTCCCAGCGTCGCCTGGTATTTGCCGACCATCCAGGTCTCGTAAAAAATGCTGAAACCAAGGACGCAGAGAAGGCCGAATCCATAAGCGATCATCATCATCGCCGTGAAACCCGTGAGGCTCTCGAAGTCTTTGCCTTCCGGGTTGGCCGCACCACTGGCTCCCCCGGCAAAAGCGACCACATAGTAGGGAATCATGCAGAGGCCGGACGGCAGCATCTTGATCATATAATCGAGCAGGGAGGACAGTGTCCGCCACCAGAACCCCACATACTCGAGCCCGTGAATCGTAGCATCGGCAATCTCAACTGCCGCGCCCTCCATCATCAACTGTAGGAACGCCTCCTTGTGTTCCGGCCCGATAAGCGCCTCTCCATAGGGGATCATCTCCCGTATCGGGTAGACCCGCCCTGAATGGGCACAGACGCCGATCTCAACGGGATCTCCGGGGCCCGTCGCCTCGAAGAGTTTCGCCGCCACCGTGCTGAACGGGCACCAGCTCTCCAGGCCCTCCCGCCAGACCAACGACCTCGCCTTCACCTCGCCTCTCCCGTTCAAATCCAACAGGGTCAGATCGTCAACCGGACCCTGTTGAGTTGCGAGTGCATCGGTGTAGAACCAGTTTGCCATGGAATTCGGAACCTGAGTTTTGGTCGAGACCGCCCCGATGTAAAGCGCTGATGCGGCTTTCTGACGGATTTTTAGCGGCATGGCGGTTGATCCAGCGCGGCTTCCAGTTTGGTGAACATGGCCTCATTGGAAGGAGAAAATCGCAGGCGACCCGGCATTTCATCAAAGCAGGGTTCGGCATACTCGACTTCCGGAGACAAATGGCACTGAAAAACGGCCAACCACCAGTCACTCGGGTAACCCGCCGCTCTGGTATGATCCTCGATCGTATGGAGCAGTGAGGGCTTGGGCGGGGCGATGCCGTGCTACCAATCCGATTTCAACCCATGAACTTTGAAAAATGGCATGACGCGATCCTTGCTAAGAAGTGTGTCTTTGCGAGAGATAGCCTGCCAGATCAGACAGGTATCGGGCACACATGTATCGGGGACCAAGGTATCGGGCAGGTATCGGGGACAGGTAACATGAAAGAACGCTGGATTGGGCGTCGAGGGCGGACTTACCCTTGAGTCGATGAAAACCAACACCCAATCCAACTCCGAAATCATGTTACCTGTCCCCGCCGCATTCAGCTATCGGGGCTTCTTCAAATCGAGAGTATGTCGGTCCACTCAGAAGGCCCGCGATACCAAATTCCCTAAAAATGCGCCGTCTGGATCCGAAAAATCCAGCCGACTCAAAATTAGCGCGGCGTTGCTCCTTCTTATAGGAAGGGCAGGAGCCGTTTTTTCTACCCGATCACATCCCGATGGACTTTTCTACCCGCCCTGCACCGGTGGCATCAGGGCGATCTCATCCCCCTCATGAACGAAGGTATCCCGTGATGCAAACTCGGCGTTCACGGCGAGAAGCAGGCTATTGTCCCAACCTTGCAGAGCAGGATAATCGGCATAAATCCGGGCGAGAATCTCCCCGAGAGCGACATCACCCCCTCCCGCTTCAAGGGAGAGAGAGAGATGTTCCGCTCCGACGAGGTCGCGCAGGACGGAAAAAAAGAGCACATTGACTGTCATGATTCCGCGTGAATCCACTCCTTTTTCAAGACCCCAATGACAGGGAGATTGCGATAGTCACCCCGGTAATCGAGACCATAACCGACGACAAACTCGTCGCCGATCTCAAAGCCAAAATAGTCGGCCTGGACCGGCACGGCACGCTCGACACGTTTCGAGAGCAGCACCGCCGAGCGGACGCTGCGCGGATTACACTCGGCTTCGATCCGTCCCATGATCGCTGCAAGGGTCCGGCCGGAATCCAGAATATCGTCGAGCACCAGAACGTCACGCCCCGCGACATCGGGCAGGCGGGTCTGGTGAAACGTCACCGTCCCCGAGCTCGCCGTTCCGCCGTGGTAGCTCGCGACCGAGATCGAGTCCATGCGGAGCGGGAGGTGAATTTCCCGGATAAGATCGGCGAGGAAAAGTACGCCGCCCTGCAGCACCGCCACGATAGTGAGGGCACCTCCGGCATAATCCTCCGTGATACGGGCCCCCATGCCGGCGATACACTCCCGTATCATCGCCTGATCGAAGAGAACGCGCTCAAGCCTCTCATCCAGATTACCGATTCCGCCTCCCATGTTTGCAGCAGACATCGGTCCGATTCATCGTTCAACCAGAATATTTGACGCAGCCCCCGAATCAGGTTTCGTATTCACTCTTTAGAGACCCTACATATCCCCATGACCGATTCCGTCCACAAAACCATCACTGAACTGCGTCAGGACTACCGGGCCGGGACCCTGTCCCGCTCCGACCTCGCCGATTCGCCCATTACCCAGTTCTCAAAGTGGTTCAGTCAAGCCGTGCAGACCGAAATCCGCGAGCCGAATGCCCTTACTCTCTCGACGATAGGTCTTGACGGATTGCCGAACTCCCGCACCCTCCTGATGAAGGATTTCAGCGAGCAGGGGGTCACGATTTATACCAACTACACCAGTCGCAAAGCGGCCGAGTTGGAGGCCTCACCGGGCGCGGCACTGCTCTTTTTCTGGAAGGAACTCGAAAGACAGGTCCTCGTCCGCGGTCGGGTCGCAAAGACCTCGAGGGAGGACTCTGAAGCCTACTTCTTTTCCCGTCCCTACGAGAGCCGCATCGGGGCCTGGGCCTCGACCCAGAGCGCGGTCATTCCGAACCGGAAGTGGCTCGACAGTCGTGCGGAGAAATACCGGGCAAAATTCCCGGACAACGAAACCCCGGACTGTGTCCCGCTCCCCGATTTCTGGGGCGGCTACCGGGTTATTCCCCAAACCGTCGAGTTCTGGCAGGGCCAGCCCGGACGGAAGCATGATCGTTTTCTGTATACCCGCAGCGGGGACGATGGCTGGACGATTGACCGTCTCAGTCCGTAAAGCTCGGAAACTCAGCCGATCGTTATTCCCTTGCTGTCGAGATACTCGATTAACTCCGCATCGCGGAGGACATGGCCGCCGGCGATGACAAGGGCATGCCGCCCCCCGGTCGCGCAGGCGAGGCGATGGAGCGCCGGGGACGCACCTGGAACCATCAGCGCGATCGTGTGGATGACTGGATTTCCCCTCTCTTGACTGAAGGCTATCATTTCCGCTGCGATGGTCTCCTGACGTGCCGTCTCCCCATCGGTCATAAAAAAGATCTGCTGCGGAGCCGGATCGAGATTCATCGCCAGGGTGAGGGGCAGTTGCCAGGTTGTGCCGTCAGACTTACCGACATCTTCGAGATCGAGGATTGTCTCGCGAATCGCCTCCGCTGAAGCCACCCGCCAGGCGGTCGAGGGCAGGTTCTCGTTGCCCTTTTCGTAGAGATAGGAACCGAACGCATACTTCCAGCGATGCTCGATCTCCCCCTCTCGAATCACGACATCCTGCCCCCTCTCACCACCTTCGACAATGCGCTGGTGAGCGAACCAGACCGGCCCGGAAAAAAAGATCACCTGATATTGTGCATCCTGCCGGAGCGACTCCAGGCCGCTTCTGAGTTCCGCTTTGCTCATCGCGAACTGGTCAGGAGTGAGCGATCTCGATACATCCATAATAAAGACGACCCGATCGGGATCGACTCCTCCACACTCGACACCAAAGAGCCCCGACGTCTCGATCCGATCAGCACTCGGCTCCCGCTGAGGCGGCCCCTCGGGCTCGTCATTCACGATGCGGTTCGCCTCGAGCCTCCCTTTGAGTTCTCCCTGTCGAGCCATCGCCTCACGATAGCGAACGCCGTAGGGTCGGCGCAGATACCACAACATAATGACCCCGGTAACAAATCCGAGCGCGGCAACCAGCCAGACGAGTTGCGGCTGCACCTCGTAGATTTGCTGCCAGTCTTTTAAGAGTCGCGACATGGATAAATTGACACAAATTCCACCAATTGGCTCAAGCCTCATCAAGACCCGACCACTCCGCTTCGAGACGACTGTTCTCCCACTCAATTTCCCGGCATTTTTCCTCGTTTGCCCTCCAGACGAGACCGGCGCATGCCATCCCCGCCAGCGCCGCGGCAAAAAAGACCGCAAAATACAGAGAATCCTGATAGAGGTGGAAATCGAAACGATTGGCGAGAGAGACAACAATGGAAAAATCGTTCATTAAGCAATAATTCAGGATTTAATCTTCAATTCATCGATGACTCCGTAACCGGCTTCACGAACCGGCTCGAGGAGCTCCAACAGGGCTTCTTTTTTTGCTTTGTCAGGCATTTCCCCGATCAGAGTGAACGTGTGATCAACGATGATCAGCTCCGCTTTGCCCGCGTTCCCGTCAAGGAGCGCTGAGACAACCGAGGGGACGAGATAGAGCCACGACTCATCGACCGTCTGCGGCGAGACGCGAAGGCGGGAGACCACCTTTTCCGCTCCGTTCGTGGCTGCAGCGGCGTTTTGGATCTCTTTAACTTGCGTCAATGCGGGAATGGATCCTTCAAGAAGCACCTTTCCCTCCCATGGTCCCATATAAAAAACGAGCGGCAGCCGGGTCCCGGGAGCGGGTTTCGCCTCGTCGAAAACAAGTCCGTCCTCACGTTTTCCATAGGCGGCAAAAACGGCACCGAATTGGTTGCGGAGGGATTTAAGGATCTCTTTGTCGTCCGTCGCACCACCGATTTGAGCAACCGCTTCATTGATCCTTAATTCCGGATTCTGCACTCCCGCGATGAGATTGGCGACCAGTTCCGGAACCGCGTCAAGCCAGGCGGGACTCTTGAGCGAGGGATCGACACTGATCCGGTTTTCCACCGTGATCAATTCTGGCACGACGCGCTGAGCCGCCGAGGAAAGATCACTTTTGGCTTTTTCGCTCGGAACGAGACCACTCAGAATCATAGTCAGACCCTCACCCCGTTCAAGGCCGAGTCTCGCCGTCAGCGGAGGGATGGCCACGGCCACGGCCACGGCGGGAGGTGCCGGTTGCGCGGGAATCTGCGCAACCGTCGGAGGAAGAGGAAGGGGAGCAGAAGGATGGGCCGGAACCTCGAGTTGATCCACGATGCGACCGCCCCCGACGGATTCCCGTAACCGCGAGAGCAGCCCTCTTCGTTCCTCTTCCGAGTTCACCTTTCCTGTCACCACACCGATAAAATGATCAAAACGAACCTCGATACCGTCGCTGGCTCCCTTGATAATTCCCGAAGCATCGACCTGCGCCAGAAGGCGCTTTTCGATCATCATACGATTCTGCTCACGCCCCCACATCCCGGCCCCGACCGCTACGGCCAGGGAAATGAGAATGAGCGTGAAGAAAGGTTTCATGTTTCGACAATCATAGCAGTTCTGGAGACTCAACGAAAGCGGGGAGTTTGCCGAAGTCCATCCCATGACCGGGAAAGGGCTAATCGAGTGAAATTTTCTCTTTTTCACGTGATCGCTCTCCCGAATTCCGTGATGGAGAGTTGGAAAAACTCTGCCTAGGTTGCGAGGAGCATGAAAAGCCCCCTCTTGATTCGCCTTTCTCCGATTTTCGCGATTTTCGCCCTCGGCATGGCCGTCGAGGCGACCTCAGCCGAGGTGGACTTCGTTCATCAGGTCGTGCCCATTCTCAAACAGCACTGCTCCGGCTGCCACGGGGGCGACAAGGCGAAAGGCGGTTTTTCCATCAATACGCGCCTCCTTTTCCTCGACGACGACACGGCCAAGCCGGGCGATGCGGCCGCATCCTACTTTCTCGAACTCATCGAAGGGACCGATCCCGAAGAGCAGATGCCGCCGGAGAAAAAGCCGCGTGTCCCCGCCCCGCAGGTCGCGATCCTGAAGCAGTGGGTCAACGAAGGCATGAAGTGGGAGGCAGGCTTTACCTTCGGCATACCGACCTACGAGCCGCCTCTGAAACCGCGTCATCCGGAACTCCCGTCTATCACCGACGGCCGGTCAAATCCCATCGACCGCATCATCGATCACTACCTTGCCGGGAAAAAACTCCCGCAACCCGCCCCCATCGATGACAGCACCTTTTTGCGGCGCGCCCACCTCGATCTCATCGGCCTTCTCCCCGAACCGGCGGAAGTGACCTCCTTCCTCGACAACCCCTCCCCTGACAAACGCACCCGGGTCATTGACGAGTTGCTCAGTCGTCAAATCAGTTACGCCGATCACTGGCTCACCTTCTGGAACGACCTGCTCCGCAATGACTACTCCGGCACCGGGTTCATCACCGGTGGCCGCAGCCAGATCAGTCTCTGGCTCTACGACGCGCTCAAGACTAACAAGCCCTTCGACAAAATGACCCGGGAACTGATCGCCCCTTCAGGACCCGAGAGCGAAGGCTTCATCAAAGGCATCGAATGGCGCGGCACCGTCAGCGCCGGGCAGACCCTTCCGATTCAATTTTCCCAGAGCATTTCGCAGTCCTTTCTCGGCATCAACATGAAGTGCGCCTCCTGCCACGACAGTT
>JAGNMT010000393.1 GCA_017991025.1 Verrucomicrobiales bacterium | reverse complement strand
CACTTTCACCCGCCACTCCTCAGGCATCGGTGAGATGTCGGTGTCGTCGCCGTATTGAACACGCAGGGCCTCGAGTCGTTCCTTCAATTTTGCAACTTCTTTGGCGTAAACAGGATTGTCATACTGACTGCGCTGCTCCTGCGGATCGGCATCGAGATCATAGAACTCCCACTCGTCGAACTGATAAAAATGAATCAGTTTGAAACGGTCCGTGCGCACCCCGCGATGCCGCGCCACCATGTGCACGCTCGGGTATTCGAAGTAGTGATAGTAGATCGCATCGCGCCATTCCTTCGGCTTTTCGCCTTTGAGCAGAGGCACAAGGGAAAGGCCCTGCATGTCACCGGGTATCGATGCACCGGCCATATCGAGGAAGGTCGAAGCATAGTCGAGATTCTGCACGAGATCGTAGTTGCGCGAACCCGGAGCGGTGACGCCGGGCCATTTGACGATGAGCGGCATTTCAAAGGACGGCTCATACATCCAGCGCTTGTCATACCAGCCGCGATCACCGAGGTAGAATCCCTGATCGGCTGAATAGATCACGATGGTGTTTTCCGAAAGTCCGAGATCCTCCAGCGTCTTCATCAGGGTGGCGACACTCTCGTCGACTCCTTTGACGCAGGAGAGATAGTTGCGCATGTATCGCTGATGCTTCCAGCGCACGAGCTCCTCGCCGGTGAGATTCGCTTCGTGAAACTCTTTGTCCTTCGGATCGAAATAGGCGTGCCAGGCCTTCAGCTGCTCCGGCGTCATGCGTTTCATGTTCTGCCAGGCCGAGCGATCCTGAGTCTCCTGCGACGCAGGCAGGTCGAATTCAGCCGTGAGATCGAGAAAAAGGTCGTAGTTGATATCCATGTGCCGGTCGATCTCCATCTCCTGATTCCGCGAGGGTGAGGCCTGAAACTCATGGTCAGTGAAAAGCGTCGGTGGCTCGGGAATGAGGACATCGTCAAAGGCACCGAGATGTCGCAGCGCCGGCATCCAGTTGCGATGGGGGGCCTTGTGCTGCACCCGGAGCATGAAGGGTTTCGCCGGGTCGCGCTTTTCCTTGAGCCATTGCACCGCCATGTCCGTGACGAGATCGGTGCAATAGCCCTCCTTCGTGATCTTGCCTTCGGCAGTCAGGAAATCGGGATTGTAATAAAGACCCTGGCCCGGAAGGACCGCCCAGTCATCATAGCCCTTTGGCTTTCCATCCATGTGATACTTGCCGTAGAGGACCGTCTGGTAACCGGATGCCTGGAGCAATTTCGGGAAGGTCTGCTGGTCCCAGTTGAACTTGTCACCGTTCTGACGAAAGCCATTGAGATGGCTGTGTTTGCCCGTTTCAATGACGGCCCGGACCGGACCGCAGATCGAGTTCGTGCAGTAACTGCGCGCGAAGAGCATGCCCTGAGCGGCGAGCTTGTCGATGTTCGGTGTGGGATTGACCGACTTCATCCAGCGCTGGTAGGCCCCGATCGCATTGGGCGAATGATCGTCCGAGAAAATGAAAACGATATTGGGGCGATCGGCTGCCGAAGAAGCTGTTACTAAAAAAGCGGTGACTAGCGCAGTGAGAACAGAAAATTTCATCGATCCTCCTATGGAACAGGAAGGGAAACCGGGCAAGGGATTTTGATGGCATCACGCCGGGATTGACAAGACCGCCCGCTTTCCCCCATTCTCGCCTCATGCACCGACTCCCCCTTTTTGCCTGCGTTCTTCTCGCCCTTATTGATTCAGCCTCCATGACTCACGCCACACCCGGGGAAGACGCCGCCGCCTACCATCGCGATTTCCAGTCGAACGAGGAAGGCGTCGTGATTGGAGTCCTTGAAGGTGAGACGAGCACCTTCGGCCAGGCCGGCCCCCTCAAAAAAGATGGTCCGCCGGTTGATGCCGACACGCTTTTCGAGATCGGGTCCATCACCAAAACCTTCACGGGAGTTCTCCTCGCTGATGCGGTCCTAAAGGGAAAAGCGACCCTTGAGGATTCCATCGCCAAACACCTCCCCGCCGATTTGCTCCCGACGGATTCCCCGCTGCGTTCCGTGACCCTGCTCGATCTCGCGACCCACACCTCGGGCCTGCCGCGACTGCCTGCGAATCTCGACAAGGGGGCGGATCCGAATGATCCCTATGCCCATTATTCCGTGGAAAAACTTTACGAATACCTGCGGGCTTTTAAAGAGTCCGATTTCGAGAAACGCGGGGAAATGAGCTACTCGAATCTCGGGGTGGGATTGTTAGGGAATCTCCTCGAACGAATCGCCGGAAAACCCTACGAAGAACTGATCGCGGAAACGATCTTCACCCCGCTCGGCATGAAATCGTCGTTCATCCAACGCAAGCCCGGCGTTTTCCCCGCGAGCCATCTCGAGCGCTTGGCGACCGGGCACAGTGGAGGAAAACCCGTCGCGCACTGGCACCTTAATGCCTTCTGCGGAGCGGGGGCGATCGTTTCCTCGGCCCGCGACATGCTCGCCTACGCCAGAGCCTACTGGTCACCGCAGACACCGGAATCACTGAAGCAGGCCATGCTTTTCGCCATCAAACCGCAGCGGAAAGGCATGGGCCTGGGGTGGTTCATCGGGGGCGAAGGACTCAATCACGACGGCGGCACCGGAGGATTCCGCAGCGAACTGCGCGTCAATCCGGAGAGGAAAACCGCCTCGTTGAAATTCATGAACAGCACCGGTCCCTCGACCACAGGGGAAAGCAGCGGAGACTTTACTCTATTGAGCGGTTACTGGGACGGCACGCTCGACACCGGATCGGGGAAACTGCACCTTCTCCTGCGAATCTCACCCGAGGGTGCCATCGTGATGCACAGCCTCGATCAGGGCGGCGGCGGCATGCCGGCGGCAAAATCGATCTATGCGAACGGCAAACTGTCCTCGGCCTTCGCTGCGATCGGCGGCAGTTTTGAAGGAACACTGACCGGCGATTCCCTCTCCGGCACCTGGAAACAGGGAAAGCTATTTCCATTGAGTTTCAAGAAACTGCCCGGCATACCCGAGTCCCTAACAAAAACGCTCAAAGAAGGAATCAAGGGTGATCTGTCAGGATTGGCCGGATTCTGGTCGGGCTATCTCGGTGGAAAGAACGGCCTTTTTGTAGTCATCGAGATCGAATCTTTTGACGGTACCGGAGAGGCGCGCCTTTTCAGTCCCGATCAATCGCCCGAGCCCATCGCGGTAAGTTCTCTCTCCTTTGACGGGAAAGCATTGACCCTCTCCATTGATCTGGTGAAAGCCTCCTACAAAGCTGACGTTTCTCCCGATGGAAAGATGACGGGGATCTGGGAACAGGGACCGGTGCCGCAAGCACTGGCCCTGACACGCACTGAAAAACGACCGGCGCGGGAATGACTCGCCTCGGACGACACCAGGGCGGCCGACAACAACTCCTGTAGGGCGAGCGCTCCGCTTGCCGGATTGGCCCTGATACGAGGCAATCGGGGCGGCCGCCCTACAGTCCGAGTTTCCCTTTCAGATCATCGACCGTCAGTCCACTGACCGGCAGGTCAAAACCAAGCGTATCGCCATTCGGCTGGAAACCGCCCCCGTCGACATCGATGAAAATGGGATTGTTGTACGCGATAGGCTGCAACTCCGCCTGACCACTGCTACCAAAGCCGGTCTTCAGGTTATTCTTTTCGCCCACCGCGACGACAATGAGATGCGAGTCCTGCGCGAGGCTCAGCTTCAGGGTGCGGTCAAATTTCACCGTACCCGTATCGAACATTTCGGGATTCTTTTCGCGGGTATAATTGTACTCGGGTGCCTGGCGTCCGTTCACGAGGACCTGCACCCGGTCGATATCGATCCAGTCATTACACTGCACGCGGACTTTCAGTTCGAGTTCGCCACTGACCCGGTCGCTCCCCCCGGCGATAATCCCGCTGCCGGTCGAGACCTCCAGATAGGGACCGGTGCTCAGGATCATGCGACCGGCTTTGGAGTTACGCGTCATTTCCCTCCAGTCGATTTTCGCGGGATCGTCGGTGCTGCTTTTCACATAGGTGCGCCAGCCGCCGACGCCGTTTCCATGAACATGGTGCGCATCGGACACCGCGATCGCTTTCGGCGCGAGCCCCTGATTGAGCAATTGGAGCCAGATAAATTCACGGATCGGCACGACGACTCGTCCGGGGCCTGTCCTGGCCGCACTGATTTTATAGGGAGCAACGGAAAGGATGTCGCTGGCGCTGTAGTTTTGCGTTTCGAGTCCATCGATGAGCCCGCCGAAATAGGCGAAACCTCCGTCCGCGCGACCGTCCTTGTCGCGGTCGATAAAGTTTTCGATCATGTCGGGGTGATTCACGTGCACCCACCGATCCGCCTCAATGGATTGCCA
>JAGNMT010000392.1 GCA_017991025.1 Verrucomicrobiales bacterium | reverse complement strand
CGCCGCTTCGCCCGCACTTTCAGCCCTCGCCCAGGATGCTCCGGCGAAACCGCTCCGGCTCGGCCTCGTTTCCGCCGCCAGCTACGGTGCCTCGTATGGACCCGACCCCCAGCCGCGCACTCCCGGATCAAACCACGGAACCGCCTTCGCCACGGTTTTTAATGGCTTCGATGAGGAAAAGGCAAAGGGATTCAAGGGTACCTTTGTGAGGGCGGGACGCCGTCTCGAAGGAGCGAAGGTCGTCAAGATATGGGACCCTGACAAGGCGGCGGCCGGTGCCATTGCCGACATCTGCGGGATCGAGACCGTGGCTGAGACGCCGGAGCAGTGCGTTGAGGGCATCGATGCCGCGCTCCTCATTGACGACGGGAGCGGGGCGCAGTGGAAATACGCCGAAGCGGCGCTGCGAAAAGGCATCCCCACCTTTTGCGATAAACCTCTCGCGATGACGGCGAAGGAGGCCGCAGCGATAGCGAAAATCGCGCGCGAGACCGGGACGAAATTTATGTCCGCTAGCAGTCTGCGTTTTGTCCCGGACATCGTGAAGCTGCGCGAGGATACCGCCGCGATCGGTCCGGTTCGTCTCTGCACCGTGACCGGACCCGGCGATCTCGTCTATTACGGCATCCACGCCCTTTCCATGGCTTATGCCATTCTCGGGGCCGGGGTGGTCAGTGCCCACAACACCGGACGCGAGGGCGGACACATCGTGCGCCTCCGTCACGAGAAAGACCTCGACATCGTCCTGATGGTCGGAGCCCGCGAACGGATGCGCGCCGGATTTTCGATCCAGTTGTTTGGCGAAAAGGGAACCCTGCGCGTCGAGCCCGATCTGAAGGATCTCTATGCGTATCTGCTCGAAGCTTTCCTCGATCTCGTGCTGCGCGACAAAGTGAGCGTGCCTGTCGAGGAGGAGGTCGAGCTCATCGCCGCGCTTGAGGCCGGGCAGCGGTCGCTTGAGATGGGGCGCGAGGTTAAACTGAGTGAAGTGATGTAGTGGAGGGGCTAACGACTTTCTTCAACGGATACACCGCCACATCAACCGCCTCCGCGATTCCGGCGTGGGCCGGAGGCCCTGCGACCTCGGGCAGTCCATCCCATCTCACGGGGAGGGTATCCCATTGCGCGACCTCGGCGGCGCGGAACCGGTAGGGCAGGTGGTTGACCTGACCCGTAAAAAGTTGCCGCTTCGCAGGGTCATGACTGAAGAGCAGGTAGCGCTCCAGCAGGAAGAACTCGAGCGTTCCGGTGGCGGATTCTTTCGGAGTCTCTTCGGCGGCCCGGTAGAGAAAATGCGACTCTCCCGGGCCCGTTCCGTTCCGTTGGCAGCGATAGTCGAGCATCCCGTCGTTACGTCTTGTCGCGCTCATTTTTCCGGGAAAGTAGGGCAGCTTAAACGCGGTCCGCGCAATCTTGTAGGCGATCCAGCGATTCGTGTCGAGGGAGTAAAACCAGACCCCGGGGTTGCCGTGTTCGTCGTGGACGTAGGTCCGCACATTCAGCTCCAGAAAATACGAGATCCACGGCAGAGGAAACAATCCGACGGGGCGGATGTGTCGCATTTTGAAAGGAACCACCCCGAGCCAGGCCGAGTCGTCGAAGGTATCAATAAACAGCCCGTCGGGTAGCGTTTTCTGAAGTTCCGCCGCCTCGACTTGCCAGTGCAGAAAGAGCAGATCCGACCAGGTTTGGTACATCACGGGGCGCTCTCCTTCCGGACGGCATCGCACCGCTTCGCGTTGTCGGGGGGTGGGTGAATTCATGTCTGAAGGTAACAGGGTTGGGTGCGGGATCAAACAGGGTTCACCCGCCTCAAGAAAAACCGGGTTCGCCGGATTTGCGCCGCTTTCGAGGCAAAACAAAGATGGACCTGAAAATCCGGAACCGGAATAATCGGGCGAATCTCCCACGTCTCATGAACACGCGACTTGCCGCCATTCTTTTTTTTCTTTCGCCTCTTATCGCTCTTGCCGCCCCTGTGCCGGAGGAGGTCATTGACTTTGGTGACGTCACCGAAACTCACGTGATGATTCCGATGCGTGACGGGGTCCATCTTTCCGCCTATCTGTATACGCCTCCGGGAGAGGGGCCGTGGCCTGTCATCTTCGAGCAGCGTTATGCGTCGCTGCGGGCGAAAGGGACCCGGGAGTCAGGGGCGATGATGGCCCGTGGCGGATACGTCGTCGCCCTCGTGAACTACCGGGGCACGCATTTGTCGGAAGGCAAATGGGTTGGCTACCGGGCGATGCAGTTCGGTGAGTTGCGCGACGGGTACGATACCTGTGAGTGGCTCGGAACACAGTCGTGGAGCACAGGAAAGGTCGGCACCTTCGGCAGTTCACAGGGCGGTTATGCGCAAAACTATCTCGCCGTGACACAGCCTCCCCATCTCGTCTGTCAGTATATGGTCGATACGGGCTTAAGCCTTTTTCATGAAGGCTATCGCATCGGCGGCACGACCCGACCGGAGCGTTTTAAGAGTCTCGGCGATGTCTGTCGTGATCCGCAGGATAACATTGATCTGCTCAACGAATGGGCCGGGCATCCGACTTTCGACGAGTATTGGAAGGCGGAGGACTGCACTCCGCATTTTGGAAAAATGGACGTGCCCTGCTTCACCGTCGGGAGCTGGTACGATTTTATGAATCAGGGATCGATTGCGAGTTTCATCGGGCGCGAGCACGAAGGAGGGGCCGGCTCGAGCGGCAGGCAGTGGCTGCTGATCGGACCGTGGTTGCATGGACGCACAAATAAGGGGACGAAGAATGGTGAACTCGAATATCCGGCGAATGCGGTTTGGCCGACGGATGAACACACCTTGCGCTGGTTCGATTACTGGCTGAAAGGGATCAAAAACGGCGTCATCGATGAGCCGAAGGTTCGTTATTACACGATGGGGGCGGTTGGCGAAAGCGGGGCTTCCGGTAACGTCTGGCATGAGGCCGCTGATTTTCCTCCGGCGGCGGAGATGACTTCAATGTTTCTTCATGCGGGAGGATCGCTGAACGGTGAGAAACCGGCGGAAGCGGCGGAAGCGGAGGCGTCGACGCGGTTCGAAAGTGATCCCCGGAAGCCCATGCAGATACCGGCGGGCGGATTTCCCGGAGCGAAGGATGCGCGGGCTTTTGAGACCCAGACGGAGGTCCGCACCTTCACGACGGAAGCGCTCACCGAACCTGTCGAGTGGACCGGACGCGTTCAGGCGGAGCTGTTCCTCTCCTCGACGGCGAAGGACACCGACATCATCGTTCGCGTCAGCGATGTCTATCCCGACGGACGCTCCATTCTCATCATCGACTACCCGCAGCGCCTGCGGTATCGCGAGGGTTTTGATCGCGAGGTGCTGATGGAACCCGGCAAGGTCTACCCGGTGAATTTTCCGGTCGGATGGATCAGTCAGGTGTTCGCGACAGGGCATCGTATTCGTGTCACGATCGCGAGCACAGGAGCGCCCTTTTATGAACCGAATCCACAAAACGGGAAAGCGTTCACCCTTGAGTTTCCCGATGATGCGATCGCGGCGACGAACACGATCCATCACTCCACCATGCATGCCTCACGCATTCTCGCACCGGTGAAAAAATGACGGGACGGTTTTTTCGTGTATTTCCGCCGGAGCCCTGCCCCATGTTTTTCCGACAAATGTGTCAATGACGGTGGCACGACGGATCTTCTCTTTGACCTCCAGGCAGATCCCGGAGAGCGATTAAATCTCAATTATCGCCACCCCGGAATCCCGACTGACCTCAAGGCGTGGCTCAAGACGTGGTAGACGGAGAGTGATGCAAGTGATTATGGTATGCTGATTCGTTGAGGGGAAGGGGTTGAGGAATTGAGGCGTTGAGGTTAGGAGTTGCTGCTATGTTCCGTGTAGCTTCTGAATCGATTTGTTCCGGAACCCGCATACCCCTGTCGTTTAGTGATGTGTTAGGATAATTTTATGATCCACGCTTTTTTTGATACCACAAAAGCTCTTGGAACCTTCGAAATCGAAGGAGAACAATATGAAGTCTGTGCTGAAGCTATCGCGAATCATGAACGTAGCACCAATCTGGTGACGGTGAATCTGAAAGCCTTTCTCCGGTCGATGAAGCATGACCATCTCGGTGAGAGGATTACTCCGGACTGGCTTCCGGTGGATCAGACGGTCACCGAGCATGGGGAGATTGAAGAGGCGCACGAACTGACCAACGAGATTTTTGCCAGCTGGTGCCATAAGGTCGCAGGGTCGCTGCCGCAGTGAATGCCTTTTCGCCCTCTCCGACTCGTTGTGAAAAGCTAAGCCGCCATCCTCACTTCTACGGTCATTCTTGCGAGGCGTTGATAAAGCCGTCGCAGGGTGTGAAG
>JAGNMT010000391.1 GCA_017991025.1 Verrucomicrobiales bacterium | reverse complement strand
GTGGCTATTAAAGGAGAAATGCTTCGGCGTCAGTTTCGGGAGGAAATAGCCGGTCTCGGGATTGGTGTAGTTGAATGTGAAATCATAGGGCTCATAGGCTTCGCTCCCCGGCGTCTGGACCAGTGCGCTGATGCGGTTTTCGGAAAGTCGCTGCGCGATCTCGAGCGAGTCGGCGAGTCGGCTGCGGATATCCTCGCGCACGACAAGACGGTCAATCACGATATCCGTTGATTTTGGTTTTGCCTTTTCCCCGATTTCTTCGATCTCGACGATCTCCCCGTCGATCCGGGCGCGGATGAATCCCTGGGCCCGGTAGCGCTCAAGGACCTCGCGGATCGTTTCGCCCTTCTCTTTCGAGACGGGTGCGAGCAGAATGATGCGGGTGCTCTCGGGGAAAGTCGTGAGGTGATCGACGATGTCTTTGATGGTGTGACGCACCAGCGGCGTTCCGGTCACGGGATCGTGCGGCAGACCGAGGGCCGCGTAGAGAATACGCAGGTAATCGTAGATCTCTGTCGCCGTCGCGATGGTGGAGCGGGGATTCGGCTGGGAAGTGCGCTGCTCGATCGCGATCGCCGGGGTGAGGCCCTCGATGAAATCGACGTCCGGTTTTTCCAACTGATCGAGAAACTGCCGGGCATAGGCCGAGAGAGACTCCACGTAGCGCCGCTGGCCTTCCGCGTAGAGCGTGTCAAAAGCGAGAGACGATTTACCTGATCCCGAAACCCCGGTGATCACGATGAAACGGTTTCTCGGGATTTCCAGATTCAGGTTTTTCAGGTTGTGCTGTCGGGCACCCTGAATTTTGATCATTGCGTTGTCACCCATTGGGAAAAGAACTCCTGAGAGGAGAGGGACAACATTGAGGAAGATCGTGGTGGCGCAAGGGGAGAAGTCGAGGGACGACGGGCGCACTCGGGGTGCCTGCGTATGGGCGATGTTACAGAAGCGAGTCTGGCCGTCCAGTTCGATCCAGATTTTTAAATCGCTGTGGAAGCGGCGGCACCGATTTCCGCGAAGCGCCACCCCGAAGGCGGTCGTGACGTTGGTGGCGACGGCGGCTTCGCCTCCGTTCCGCCTGGACAAGGGAGCCGATCAGGCCGGATTCCGTGGTCCGTCGCCTCCGGGCACCTTGCTTGGCAAGACGATGAACTTCGGCCTCACGCGTGATGGTGACGCGTGTTTTCATTCGTATGAATGAGACAAATAACATGCATATTGTCGAGGGGGCAGTGGATCGAGATCGGAGCGATTCAATCCAGAACCCGGGTTGAGGGTATCACGGCACGCCCCTGATCTTGATGAAATTGTTTCCCGGAATTTCCAAACTCAGGTTTTTGAGGCTATGCTGCCAGGCACCCTGAATTTTGATCATTGCGTCGTCACCCCTATGGAAAGTCCTGTTAAACGGAAGTGGACAACATTTAGAAACCTCACCTCACCGCAAGAGAAGTCTCCCGGTGAAGAGGTATTATTGACGGTGCCGGAGACGGTGGCTGAGGCGGTGCCGGAGACGGTGTCGGAGACGATGACTGAGGCGGCGGACGCTCTGACCGAAGAGATCTTCGATGAACCTGTTGTAGCTGCGGAAGCGGGCGTGGTTAGCGTTCTGGTGGCGCATCCCATCGCTTCGACAGCCCGATTAATCAGGGAAACGCTTGAAAATTTTACCGGGTGTCGTGTCGTGACGACGGCGGATCCCTTGCGTGCTTTTGAGCTGGCATTGCAAAAACGCCACGGTCTTTTCCTCTTCGCGATGCAGATCGGCGAACTCAGCGGCCCGATGCTTTACGAACTGATCTCCAAGGCATGCGTCGCCGGGCGAGGTCCCGGACTGCTCGCCCCCGGAGTCATTTTTGTGAGGGAAAAAGATGATCTGAAGCTTCCTGATGCGCTCGCTCGCGACGCAAGGGTCAAGGATGTTCTCAATAAGCCCATCCGCATCGAGCGACTCCTCCAGGCAGTTGCGGGAGTGCTCAAGGTGCGGGACCCGACAGCAGGTAAGGGAATCACTTCCGATTTCTGAGAGACGTTTCTCCCGCTAAGCCAGGATCTCCCTCACGACATGTCCATGCACGTCCGTAAGGCGGCGATCGACGCCATTCGTGCGCATCGTAAGTTTTTCGTGATCGATGCCGAGCAGGTGAAGGATGGTGGCGTGCAGGTCGTAGCCGGTGGTGATGTCGTGCATCGCCTGGTAGCCCCAGTCGTCGCTTTGGCCATGGGCGATGCCGGGTTTGATGCCTGCACCCCAGAGCCAGCTCACGAAGCTGCCGCAGTTGTGATCGCGACCGAGCGAACCTTGTGAAAACGGCGTCCGGCCGAACTCGGTGGTCCAGACGACGAGGGTGTCTTCGGCGAGACCGCGCTGACGGAGATCCCGTAGCAGGGCGGCGATGGGCTTGTCGATGCTGGCGGCCATCGGCGGGAGTTGGGTGGGGATGTTCCCGTGATTGTCCCAGTTGTTCGTTGCGCCCTCGGGGCCGCTCCAGACCTGGACAAAACGTACTCCGCGCTCGATGAGTCGCGTGGCGAGGAGGCAGCGTTTGCCGAAATCGGCGGTGGGTTTGTCAGGGCTATCGAGGCAGTAGGCCTGCCGCGCGGACTCGGGCTCGCGCATGATGTCGAAAGCTTCCGGGGCGCTGAGCTGAAGCTTCGCGGCGAGTCGATAGCCGGCGATGCGGGCATCGAGTCGTGAATCGCCGGGATGCTGCGCGGCGTGGGCGTGATTCATCCGGTTCAGCAACTCGAGGCCGTCTCCATCGGCCTGACGCGTGGCGAAGGCGAACTTGTCGCTGGCAAAGAGGTCGGGGATGGGCTGCGACGCACCTGCTTTGATCACCGTGCCCTGATGCACGGCAGGCAGAAAGCCGGAGGTGAAGCAACCACGTCCGTTGTAAGGCAGGCCGCGCGCATCCGGCAGCACGATGAAGGTGGGCAGGTTGTCGGTGAGATTGCCTAGCGCATACGAAATCCATGCACCCATGCAGGGAAAGCCGGGCAGCAGGAAGCCGTTGTTCATCAGGTAGGCGCTCTGGCCATGCACATTCGAGCGACCCTGCATCGCCATGAGGAAGGCCATCTCGTCCACGAGCTTCGCCTGCTCGGGAAAGAGGCTGCTCGCCCAGCGTCCGCATTGACCGTGCTGCGCAAACTCGAACGGGCTCTTCATCAGCGGTCCCTGCATGCCGGTCGCGCCTTCGATCTTTACCTTCGAGCCAAGCTTCTGACCATCTTGTTTTGTCAGCATCGGTTTGTAATCCCAGAGGTCCATCGGGCTCGCGCCGCCGTTCATGAAAAGCTGGATGACGCGTTTCACTTTCGCCGGATGATGAATGCCGCCATAGAACTCCGGCCTCGTCACCGGGACGCTGGCGGAGGCATCGCGAGTGAGCAGTTGCGAAAGCGCGACGCCTGCGAATCCGCTGCTGATGCCGGCGAGGAAATCGCGTCGGGTGTGAAGTGGAAATGTGTTCATGGGGTTCAGTGGTGGAGGCATTCAGCGGAGGACTTCGCCTTTCGTCGCGTCGGCAGGCACATCGAGCACCTGCATCTGGCACACAGTCTTGAAGCGCGCGTGGTCGGCGAACTCCCACACGACTTTTTTGTCGCGCGTGACCTCGAAGAGCATCGGCTGCTTGCCCTCGAACCCGTGGCCGAGGTAGTTGCCGATGACGGTGTTGCCATTCGGGAGACGATGGATGCCCATCGGGATGCGCAGTGGATTGCCGGGGATTTCGTTCTCCGCAATCTGCCAGACGGGCTTCAAGTTCTCGTCGAGTTCGACGATGCTCGTCTTGTCCCAAAGACTGACGATGAGATGGCCATTCGGCAGCTTCACGACTTCACCTGGGTGCCCGTCAAAGGCAACCTCGCGCAACTGCGCACCTTCGGCATTGAGTTCCACCACCTTCTTTTCATCCATCAGGCAGACCCAGTAATGCCCGTCGCTCGCGCGCCGCGCTCCGCGAAACTGGTGACTCACCACCTTGGGCGATGACTTCACCGGCATCTCCTTTACCACCTTGCCATCGCGACCCACGACTACGATGCGGCCCGTGACGCACTCGGCCACCAACACATGGCCATCGGGCAGAGGCTGGCAGGAATGCACCAGCGCCTTCGCCGGCGCTTGGTATTCCCACACCACCTTCTTATCCATCGTCAGCTCCGCCGCTCCGGTAATCTGGCTGAAGAGCACGTTCCCATTTGGCAGCAGCCAGCAATCCTGCGGCGTCTTTGCCGGAAACTCCCATTCGATCTCGCCCTTGGCCGAGAGTATCACCACACGGTTGCCCTTGTAGTCGGTGCAGAGGACGCGGTGAGAAATGGGTGCGTCTGCTGCGTGGAGTGCGGCCAACGGTGCGAGC
>JAGNMT010000025.1 GCA_017991025.1 Verrucomicrobiales bacterium | reverse complement strand
CATCGATCGAGTCGGCCTTCTCCATGTTGCGGAAGTGACTATCGACGGCCTCGAGCATGGTGCGACGGCGCTCAAAGCGCGCATTGTCGACACCTCCGGGAAGCGTCAGGTCGAGAACCTGAAAGCCCTTGTCGGCCGCCGGATCGCTACCAACCGAGAAGGGGCCATACATCGAGCTGAGATAGCCGGTGCCCGCGAATTCATTCGGAACATTTGGAACGCAGACGTAGGGAGGGAGATTTTTGCGTGATCCCAATTCGTGAGAGATAACTGATCCAAAACTGGGGTACTTGAGCGCGGGACTCGGACGGTAACCCGTGAACATATTGTGCGTTCCCCTTTCGTGAGCCGCCTCACCGTGAGTCATGGAACGAATCACCGTCATCTTGTCGGCCACCTTGGCGAGATTTTTGAAATTCTCACTGAATTGGAGCCCGTCGACATTAGTGTCGATCGCGTTGTATGGCCCGCGATACTCCACAGGTGCCAGCGGCTTAGGATCCCATGTCTCCTGATGAGCGGAACCGCCTGGAAGATAAATGTGAATGAGCGCTTTCGCGACTCCCTCTTTGGACTCGTAAAACTTCGCCTGCGCCTTCGCCTCAACCTTGAGGAGTTCAGGAAGTGAGAGGCCGATACCACCCGCGAAACCAACTTGCAGAAATTCGCGGCGCTTTGCCATGCCCGAAGTGAAGAAATCTGTGCAGCCTTTCATATGATGTTTTGTTTTGTAATTGTTGTGACGAATAAACGCTTCTCACCAGTAGTCTCAAGGGGCGTCTTCACGTAGAACGCAGTCGCGGCAAGGAAGGGGGCCCATTTGAGCCATTTACCTTCCGCATTCTCGCTATGCGATTCAGTGAGACGGATCTTTGAAATCATCGTATAATATGGCAGGTTTTCGAGTAATAATTTTGGCCAGGCACAAATTGTGCCATGTACGCCTAATTCGAAGAAAACACCGAAACCTTCCAAATCTATGATCCCAGCCAGAACTCTCGTTTCCGCTATGCTGCTGGTTAGCCTGCACACGCTTCACTCGGCCGACGAAGCCGCGAAGGTCACCTTCGCAGATGATGTCTATCCGATCCTTGATAGCAAATGTCTAAGCTGCCATAATTCCGACGAAACCAAAGGCGGCCTCGATCTTTCGAGTTTTGGCGCGACACTCACGGGTGGATCCGGCGGGGCGGTCGTTGTCTCGGCTGACCCGAAAACATCACGCATTTTCACTCTCGCCGCCGGCACCGAGGAGCCCTTCATGCCACCCAAGGGAACCAAGGCGACCGAGGCAGAATTGAAAGTTATCTCCGCTTGGATTGCTGGCGGACTCCTTGAGACAAAGAACTCGAAGGCAAAGAAAGCCGATAAGCCAAAAGTGGACCTGAATTCCCTCAGTTCCTCCGGTAAACCTGAAGGACCTCCCGCGATGCCCGAGGACCTTATTCTTGAACCCGCTCTTGTCACGGATCGCCCGAACTCCATCCCCGCACTAGCCCACAGCCCCTGGGCCCCTATCCTTGCGGTGGCCGGACAGAAGCAGATCCTGCTTTATCATTCAGCGGATTTCGACCTGCTCGGTGTTCTCCCCTATCCCGAAGGATTTCCGCAATCTCTCTCCTTCAGCCCGAACGGGGCTTATCTCTTCTGTGGCGGAGGCAGGGCCGGCAAGTCAGGTAACGTGGTCGCCTGGGACGTCAAGACAGGAGAGAGAGTCATCGAAGTCGGCAAAGAGTTCGATATCGTTCTCGGCGCTGACGTTTCACCGGACTTGAAAAACGCCGTCATGGGCGGCCCCGGGAAGAACATCAAACTCTGGGACACCGTCGCCGGCGAGCAGGTCGCCAGTGTTAAAAAGCACACTGACTGGCTTCTCTGTGCCGCCTACAGTCCGGACGGCGTGATTTATGCCACGGGTGACCGCAGTGGCGGACTCTATGTGTGGGAAGCAGCGACCGGCTACGAATTCTATACGCTCAAGGGCCATACTCTGGCCGTGACGGACCTTGACTGGCGCATGGATGGCAATGTCCTCGCCTCCTGCAGTGAAGATGGTTCCGTGATGCTCTGGGAGATGACAAACGGCACCCAGATCAAAAAATTTGATGCTCACCCGGGGGGCGTCCAGGCGGTGGATTTTGCACCGGACGGAAATATTGCCACGGTTGGTCGCGACAAGAGCCTTAAAATCTGGAAGGGCGATGGGACTGCGATCCGCACCATCGCCGCCTCGGACGACGTCGTCTTGAGCGTCGCCTACAGCGAAGACAGCAAGCGGGTTTTCTCGGGTGATGTCCACGGAAACATCAAGGCCTGGAGTGTTGAGACCGGAGCCGAACTGGCTCAAGTCAACTCGAATCCACCGCCTATCGAACAGCAACTGGCATATTCGGAAAAGCGCCTTGGTGAGCTGACCGGCCAACTCCCTAAACTTGAGGAGGGCGTCAAAGCAGTCTCTGCAGAGCTTGCCGCTGCGAAGGCGGAACTGGCGGCCGTGGATGCGGGAGGTGCCGCAGCGACCCAGGCAAAGAATACTCATACCGCCGCGATCGCCAAGTTTGACGGGCTGGTAAAAGCCCTGCCCGCTCAAGTTGCAGCCGCCCAGCAGGCAGTGACTGCGAAGAATACGGCGGTAAAGACGCTTTCCGACGCTCTCGCCGCAGCCACCGCCCCGTTGAAAGGGCAGCAGGATGAAGCAGCCAGACTTGTTGCCGCACTCGCCACAGCCGAAAAGGCATTTCAGGGAGCTACTGCCGCACTAACCGCTGCAAAAGCGGAAGCGGCAAAGCCTCCTCTCACACCCGAGCAGAAAAAGCAGCATGACTCCCTCGCCGTCGCTCTCGACACCGCCACTAAAGCGCGTCAAGCTGCCGAACAGCAGGTCACGGCAAGAACAGCGGAACAGGCTGCAGCCGCTGCACCGTTTGAGGAAGCAAAGAAGCTCGCCGCTGCTGCTGCCGCCGGTGCCGCTCAGGCCAAGACCGCTGCAGACGCCGCTCAGGCATCCCTCTCCAGTGCCTCCGCTGACAAATTAAAAGCCGACGCAGCGCTCGCGGCAGCCGCAAAGGATGGAAAAGTCCCGCCTGTGGAGTTGGTCAACGCCCAGAAAGCGGCCGTTGATCGGGAGAATGCATCCCGCTCCGCGCAAACCGCTGCCGCCGCTGCTCTGGCGACGGCTAACGGGAACAGTGCCAAAGCTGCCGCCGTGCTCCAACAGGCGGATGCAAGGGTAAAGGCCGTCGTTGCCGCACTCGCCACAGCAAAGCAGGATCAGGTGGCAAAAACCGACCTCGCAGTCAAGGCCGAAGCCGCCTTCAAACCTTTAAGAGACGCCGCCGCAGCCGGAGCAGAACTCGTGAAAAAGGCACAAGCCGATCTCGTTGCAAAAACGACGGCTTCTCAGCAGGCTGAAAAGGGGAGAAATGATTCGAAAACCGCCTCCGACAGGGCTGCGGCACTGGTGGCTGCTTCCACAGCCAAGATCAATGAATTCAATGGGAAGCTCACTCCCGCCAGGACTGAAGCGACCGCGGCTGCGGCGGCTCTCGCCGCGAAGCAAAAAGAGCTCGCCGACGCGACATCACAACTGGCCGCTGCAAAAGCGGAATTGAAGAAAGCCGAAGACATTCTCGCTGCGGTAGCCAAGAAAAAGGAAGCGGCAGCAGCAAAAGTAGCCGCTGTCGTCCTGAAAGAAACCGAATCGAAAAAGTCCATCGATCTTGCGAAATCGGAACTGCAGAACAACCAGTTCCTCCAGAAGAAGTGGCAGGCCGCCGCCATTAACTTGAGCGCGAAACAGGAGTCGAAAAATCTTGATGACATGACAGTCAAGCTTGAGGACATGGCGGTCGAAGAAGCCGAGGCAAAGAAAGAAGTCGCCGAAGCCACCAAAGCGCGGACCGAAGCCGAAACGACCCTCGCCACGGCAACCAAAACTGTAGAAGAAGGCAACCGCGCCCTGCAGGAGAAGTCCACCTCGGTGCTCGAACGGGCACTGAAACTGGTCGCGAGCCGGGCGGTTGCGGAACTGCGTGAAGAAGCGATTCTACAACAGCAACCGGGCGTTGAGAGTGCACCTGAAACGACGCTCTCTTCGGACGTCAAGCCGGGCCCGGGCAGCAGTTCCCTTGATGAAGCTGCCACGCAAAAAGCAGAAATTGGCATAGTTGCCCTGGAAACTCTCGCCTACAAAACACCGCAACAGATCAACGAGGAGGTCTCCAGTCTTAAAACTCGTCTCAGCGAACTGGAGCAGTTTCTCCAGACCACTTACGTAGAAGCCACTAAAACCAAAACCACGGTGGCCGCCGCGGATCAGGTCGCGAAGGCAAGCCCTCAAGTAATCGCCGAACGAACGAAGTCCGAACAGGACGCCGCCCGTGAGCTCGCCGAGGCCGAAGCCGAGAGAAAACGCCAGGAGCAGGCTCTCGTCGAACAGAAAAAGCGAATCGAAGAGCTCCGCGCAAAGTATCTGGCGACCGTGCCCAAACGGGAGGGCTGATTGAATTGTCTGGCAACGCGGAAGGCCCGTCGCGAGCTTTGCGACGGTTCTTTGTTCCACCGGTGACTCTCCGGTGAACTATCCTTTCGGCGTCGCCCAGTGCTCCCGGTAATCACGGTGAAGGTAGTTCGTCGCTTCTGCATCATCGCTAAAGATCTCTTTCCCGGGGTCAAAGCGCAGCGTTCGCCCGGTCCGGAAGGCGATGTTACCGAGATGACAGAGTGAGGAGGAAAAGTGGTTCGTAACGATGCCCGCATTCAACTCCCCTTTGCCGTCACCCCTTACGCAGCTGAGAAAATTCTCATGATGCCCGGCGAGATCGACACCGGTGCTGGCGATCGTCTCGATCAACTGATTCTTCGGACCGAAAATCTGCCAGCCTTTTGCCTTGCCTCCTACAATCATTCCCCCGGTGCCGTACCACGCACAGCCGTTCTCGTGCCCTTCCTGCGTGTAGGGACTCCAGATACGCTGTTCGTAAATAAGCTGCTGCTTCCTGCCACCCTGAAAATCGTATTCGAACCCGCAATAGAGCGTATCGGGCCATTCCTGATCATCGTCGAAAAACAGTTTGTTTCCCATTGCATTGATCCTGGCCGGATGCGTTTCCACCCCCAAACCCCAGCGGGCAATGTCGATGTCGTGGACCCCGTCATTCCCGAAATCCCCCGCCCCGAAATGGAAGAACCAGCGCCAGTGTGCGGGATGGTACGTCTTTTTAAACTCCACCGGAGGTACCGGTCCGAGCCAGAGGTCATAGTTGAGCGTGGCCGGCGGCTCCGTTGTCGGCTGGTGTCCCTGATCGGCGCGTTTTTGACTGTTCCACGCTTTCGCTACGAGGATGTCTCCGATGATCCCCGAGCGAATCTTCTCCACGACCTGCTGCACGTGGCCGGTGCTGCGACTCTGTGTGCCCACCTGTATGTTGACCTTGTTGCGAGCCGCCGCCTCTATCATGAGTCGGCCCTCGCGGAGATTGTGTGAACAGGGTTTTTCAACGTAGACATGCTTGCCCGCATCGGCGGCGAAAATAGCACCCGGTGCATGCCAGTGATCGGGCGTCGCCATGAAGCAGGCGCGAACTTCCTTGTCATCGATAGCACGCCGCATGTCCTGCCCCGTCTTCGGCGACTGCCCCGTCATTTCAAGAATCGTCTTCGCCGCAGCCGCCGCGCGTTCCGAATCCGTGTCAATGACCCATCTGAACTCAACATCCTTTCGCTGGCAAAGCGTTCGCACGTGATTCGAGCCCATCCCTCCCGTACCTATCATCGCTATGGGAATCTTCTCCGCCGTCGCTGCGGCCCGGACAATGGCCGGTGCCGCAAAAGCCGCAGCTGAACTTGAAACCGATTGAAGAAAACGACGGCGAGGTTGGGTCGGGGCTGTCATGAGGGGGACGTAAGACGGGTTAGCAGGCATCCTCTCCGGAAAGTTGTCCACACGTCAAGACTTCCGCTAGACGCAGGTGCGTGACACCCGGCCGCAAGGCATTATTCATCAAGACAAACCCTCGCCCCGAACGCGAGAATCACGCCCGCAGCGAGCAACCCGAAGGCTCCGCAGACGAGCCATAAGGCTTCGTGATGACGAGAAAAGAGCCACATGCCGCCGAGCGGCCCGATCATGGACGCGCAGGACCAGGCCGCACCCATCGCGCCATTGTAGCGACCCCGCAGATCGAACGGCGCGAGGCGGGCGACATAGGCGCTTTGCATCGGCAAAGCGACCATTTCTCCTAAAGTAAAAACCACCATCGCGAGACAGAGAACCCCCATACTGTCGCCAAGCGAATTGATCGCAAACCCACCGCCAAGCAGCACATACCCCAGAGCAATAACCCGCTTCGGCGAAAACCGCATCGTCATTGAGGTCAGGGGGAGCTCGAATAGCACGATCATGATCCCGTTGATCGCGAGAAGCGTTCCGTAGTACGTGGTATCAAAGCCCCGCCGGGTGACTTCCAACCCGTAGGAGGTATTAAACTGGCTAAAGACAATCCCAATAAGCAGAGCTGAAGCGAACATAGCCACGAAGGCAGGATCGCGAAAGATGCGTTTCAGGGCCTCTCGCCAGGGAACAAATCCATCAACACCCCGCTGGTGCCGCACCCCGTGGGGTAGCCAGAGGATTGCGATGACACCGAAGACCAGCAGGGTCAGCGCATCCCCGAAAAACAGCCATTTAAAAGAGTATTTTGCCAGGAATCCTGCCGCGGCCGAACCAATCCCGAACCCGGCATTGATCGCAAAACGCATTGCCGCAAAAGCCCGGACGCGCAATCCTTCGGGCACCAGGTCAGCGATCAGGGCACTCGCCGCCGGGTGATAGACCGCATTGGCAAATCCGTTCGCCACCGCAATCACGATAATGGCAGGCAGGCCCGTTGCAAAATACATGGCCACAAGGCAGAGCGCCGCCGCCCATGACCCGAGAGCCATTGTATGGCGTCGCCCGATCGTGTCAGCGAGATGACCGCCAACGAGCGAAGCGATGAGCCCGCCCGCCCCATAGGCAGCTATCGCGAGACCGGCCTGCCCCGCTGTGTAGCCTTCCCCGGTGAGGTAGATCGCGAGGAAAGGCATCACGAACGAGCCGAAACGATTGATAAACGTGCCGATAAAAAGCACCCAGAAAGCACGTGGCAATTCGCCTAGGTCCAGCCACAGGGAACGACCGGAGCCGGTCTTCACGGAGTTACCAACGGCGTCCTCGTTCTCTAAATTCATGGCGTGTAGGACCCTTCAGACAACAGGTGGAGAAATCCCCCGTTACCGGCCTTTTCCTTTTTCTGTTGCCTATCGAGAAAAACTACTTCTCCAATTCCCCGACAATCGTCTTCAAGAGACTTCCCACATAGCCGTCAACCCTCGGTGCGGGTTTCCCGGGCTTTATCGGAAGCTTTTTGATTTCGTCCAATCGAGTCGCTGCAAGAGCACCGAGGTAGTCGATACCGTTATTCGCCAGAATCGCCTCAAAAACATCGCCCTCTGCCTGGTTGGCATGGCTCAAAAGCACATCGAGCGCTTTCTCCTTCTCCGCATCACTCCCGAAGCGGCCCAGCGCCTCCGCCGCGACAATGGCGACACTGGCACTTTGGTCACCGAGTGACTTGATCAGTTCCGCTTCTCCAGCCTTCACCCCGGCACTCTCCCGGATCAGCAGTCCCGTGGCCCCCCAGTAACGAACGCCACTATCCGCACTTCCTAACAGAGCTACTACCGCAGGGATGTCGCCCTCTTTCTGCGAGCTGGCAAGACGGGCTGCGGCAAAAACGGCGGCAAAATCGTATCGTGCCTGGTCGTGCCCCATTTCGTAGGGAGTGGATCCGGCGCTCCGCGCATGGACTTCCGCTTCGGGCAGAAAACCCACATCGCGAATCTCTCTTTCCCATGCCTCATGGGCCGACCGCATCTTCACAAGAATCCCCTGATGCTCCAGCGAACCGACCAGATTCACGACCTCATCACGATCCGTCGAAAGCTCGTAGAGCTCCTCCGCCGGTTTGCGCTCCCAGAATCGCTGCTGCGTTTCATTCAGCTTTCCGGCCTGATAGAGATCGTGCCAGACCTGCGTTGTCGGCGTCTGAAACATATACTGGATGTATTGCCCGTAGATCCGGTGCGGCATGTATTGGCGGAGATAGACATAGCGCTCGTTCATGACAGAACGCACGAGGTCGACACGCTCGTCCATACGCCCCCGGAACCCGAAACTGAACTCCGGCTTCGCCGTCTCAAACTCCCCGGCAAAAGCGTGCCCCTGCATCCATGCTTTCGGCTCTACCCCGACAAGACTCAGCATTGTCGGGGCAAGGTCGACAAATCCAATCAAGCGCTCACTCGCGCCGCCGCCGACATATTCGTCCGGGGCAAGATGCTTCCATTTCTCGGGAAAATGGACAATGAAAGGGACATTCAAACCGGAGTTATAAGGCCAGCGCTTATTCCGCGGCATCCCGGAACCATGATCACCCCAGTAAAAAATGATCGTGTCCTCTGCGAGCCCCGCCTCTTCGATTTCCCCGAGTCGCCGGCCGAGTTCGGCATCCATCATCGTGATCCGATCATAATATTGCGCCCAATCCTTGCGAACCTCGGGAGTGTCGGGGTGATAAGCGGGCACTCTCACCTTCGCCGGATCGTGGATGCGATTCTTTTCATCGATCGCATTCCGGATCTGCGACTCGTGCGAGATTGTAGCGTTAAAAACGGCAAAGAAAGGCTGTCCTTCAGCCCGGTTTTTCCAGTGCCCCTTGTTGCTGCTCTCATCCCAGACTTGACCGGTTTTCACCAGATTATAATCCTCCTTCGAGGCATTAGTGCAGTAGTAGCCGAGCTCGCGAAGATAAACGGGAAACATCTTCATCGACCCGGGCAGGACCGCCTCTGACCGCATATGCTCAGATCCCGTCGACGGAGGATAGATCCCTGAGATAACGGTTGTCCGGGCCGGGGCACAAACCGGGGCATTCGAACTCGCTCGGGTGTACCGCATCCCACGCGCCGCCAGAGCATCGAGATTCGGTGAAACCGAGTACTCGTCGCCGTAACAGCCAAGGTGAGGCCCGTTGTCCTCCGAAGTGATCCAGAGAATGTTCGGCCGATCGGCGGCATTGAGGGCGAGCGCAAGACTGAGGGCGATCAACAGGAGAGCAAAGGGCGAGGGTTTCATAGAGAAAAACACAGAAAGCAGACCCTACAGGGTATGGGGTGTGAGTCGACCCTGTCGAGTCGCGAACTCGCCGATCTAAAGCAAAATATCGTAAGGCCGCTCACCGGTCTTATCCATGTACCCGACGAAGGCCTGATTGACGACTTTGTAGCCGCCCGGCGTAGGGTAGTCCCCGGTGAAATACCAGTCTCCATGGTGACGGGGAATCGCCTCCTTGAGGCCCGCGACGGTTTGAAAAATGACTTCGACCTCGCCCGTCCACGGAATGCCTTCCGGGGTAACGAGACGGCTCACTTCGGCGGAAAGTTCCTCTTCAGTGAAAGGCTCATAGATGGCCTTAACCGGATTACCCATCTCCTTAACGGGCTTCTTCAACTCGGCACGGCACTTGTAGTAAACATCGGTGAGAAGATTATGCTTGCCGCGACGTTCGAGCAGATTCACGGCGGCCTTGAAAACGATGAATTTACCCAACTCGGACATGTCAATGCCGTAACAGTCGGGATAACGAATCTGCGGAGCGGTCGAGGCAATGATGATCTTTTTCGGATCGAGGCGGGAAAGGATCTTGATAATCGAGTCCTTCAATGTCGTGCCGCGGACAATGGAGTCGTCAATGACGACAAGCGTCTCGCCCGGGCCAATCTGCCCGTAGGTCACGTCATAGATGTGCGAAACCATCTGGTCGCGGCCTTTCTCCTGAGCGATGAAGGTCCGCAATTTGATGTCTTTGTGCGCAATCTTTTCTCCTCTCGGCCAGCTCTGAAGAATGAGTCTGTCGATCGTGGATTCATTTAGTTCACCGGCTTTGGCTGCGGAGAGAATCTGGTCCTTGACCTGATCACGACGAAGCATTCGCAGACCGTGCATGAGTCCGTAATACGCGATCTCGGCGGTGTTCGGGATAAAACTGAAAACCGTCTTATCAAAGTCCGTTTCAATTTGTTCAACAATCTGCGGGACGAGATTCGCCCCGAGTCGCATGCGTTCGCGATAAATGTCAGGGTCATTGCCGCGCGAGAAATAGATACGCTCAAAAGAGCAGGGGGTGAGCTCTTTTTGCTCTGTATAAGGGCTGATCTCCAAACCACCCGAATGCTTCATCACCGCGACATGCGCGCGCGGCAGTTCCTTGACTTCATCAATGTCGGCATTAAACACCGTCATCAGCGGAACCCGCTCACTCGCAAAAGCGATGACATCCTCATCTTCGTAATAGAAACAGGGCCGGATTCCATTCGGATCGCGGAGGACAAAGCTGTCTCCATTGCCGACGACACCGGCAATGGTGTAACCCCCGTCCCAGATGTTGGAACACTTATGGAGGATGCGGACCAGATCGAGTTCCTCGGAAATGATCGCGGGGATGGTTGAGACATCCGTTCCCGCATCCCTTTCACGCCGGTAGATAGCGTCATGCGCTTCGTCCAGATGGTAGCCGATCTCTTCGAGGACCGTCTGCGTGTCGGTATCAAAGACCGGGTGCTGCCCGCGATCAATCAGGTGATGATTGAGATCGCGCGCATTGGTCATGTTGAAATTCCCCGCCACCATGAGCGTTTTCGTCTGGTAGTTGGTTCGTCTCACATAGGGATGGCAGCCTCCGCTGCCGAAATGACCGGAGGTACTGTATCGCAGGTGCCCGAGAAGCACTTCCCCACCGAAATCGAAGTTCTTTTTGAAAGACTCCGGATCATCCGGCTCAAGCACCCCCTTGCGCTCGAGCTTCTTCATGTTCCGCAACTGGTCCTCCATGACCCGGATCAACGAGTCACGTTCGGCGCTGCGTTCGCGGAAAAGGTATGGCTGCCCGAGCGGCATGTTCAGCTTGCAGCAACCTACCCCAACCCCGTCCTGGCCGCGGTTGTGCTGCTTCTCCATGAGAAGGTAAAGCCGCTGAAATCCCCACAGGCAGGTTCCATAGCGATCATGATAATACGCGATATCTTTCTTGAGCCTCACGAAGGCTATGCCGCACTCGTGATGGAGGGAATCACTCATTAAATGCTAATTGGCGATCTCAACACGAACGGAACCGGACGCATCGATCTCGCCGATGACGAGGGCTCCCGGATGAAATGAGGCAGCCATTTCCGCCTGAGCAGCAGGAACGATGGCAACCCATCCGAATCCCATGTTAAAGGTATTGACCGCCTCAGCGTCTTCGACAAACGCAAGAACCTTGGGGATCGCTCCGAGCTTCCAGCGCGGGATCGTGATCGCGGCTCCCTTTTCAGCGAGAAGACGCTCGAGGTTCTCCGGGAGACCACCACCGGTGATGTGTGCCATCGCTTTGATGTCGATTTTGTGCTCGCGCAATCCGGCGACGACATCGTGATAAAGGCGGGTCGGAGCGAGAAACTCGACCCACTCATCATCGTTAATGAGACCGGGGTTGGCTTTGAGAATTTTGCGAATGAGGCTCCATCCGTTGGCGTGAAGACCATCCGAGGGATATCCGATCAGCTTGTCGCCCACTTCAATGCGAGTCGGGTCGATCAGTTCGGACTTCTCCGCCGCGCCGACACAGAATCCACTCAATTCGATGATGCCGTCCGGCACGATTCCCGGCATCTCGGCGGTCTCACCACCGGCGAGGATGCAATCACAACTCGCGAGGTGCTCGGCCATGCCGGAGATGAGACGCTTGATCTTCTCCTTGTCAATGCGACCAATGCCGACGTAGTCGAGGAACATCAGCGGATCGCCGCCGGTCGTGAGAATGTCGTTCACATTCATCGCGACAAGATCCTTGCCTGCAATCTCGAGCTGATCGTGCTCTAACAAAAGTTCAAGCTTCGTGCCGACACCGTCACAGCCGGTCATGATAACGGGCTCTTTGTATTCGCTGAGGTCGTAGCTCGCCGCGAAAAGCCCGAAGGCACCCATGAGAGAGCGTTTTCCCTCGGTGCGACGACGAAGCACCCCGATGTCTCCAACGAGCGAGGCCGCCTCTTTGATGTCCACGCCTGCGGCTTTGTAGGTAAATTCACTGCTCATTCAGTTCGACTTGGTAATGGATTCATAGAGGGAGCGGAAGAAATAATAACCGCTGCCCCGGGTCTCGTCTTCACCGGTGCTTTTCCAGTCAGGGTCGTAATGATTCTGCCGGTGAAGAAATCGCTCGGGGTGAGGCATCAGACCAAAAACGCGGCCGCTTTCATCCTGCAACCCGGCGATGCGCTCGAAGCTGCCGTTCACGTCGTCGCGGTAGGCGAGAGCGGCTGCTCCGCTCGTCAGATAAGCGGTCGCTTCGGACGCCTCTTTGGTAACGAGTCGTCCCTCGGCGTGGGCGATGGGAAACTCAAACTCTTCGGGAAGATGGGACAGAAACGGGCTCTTCGGGGCAAGATTCTTCAAAGTCACCCACTGACACTGGAAACGCCCGCTCGTATTCTCAACAAGACTCCCGGAGGGAAGCAGATCGAGCTGGGTCAGAATCTGAAACCCGTTGCAAATCCCGAGGATGTAACCGCCGTTGTCGCGGAAGTCGCGCAGCGTCGTGCCAATCTTCTGCCCGGTGACAAGACTGGCGAGGCGGCCGGCCATGACATAGTCCCCGTAACTGAAGCCGCCTGACAAAACCACCAGGCTGACCCCGACGAGTTTCTCGGGCTTAAGCGCGGAGACAGGGAGCGTCTCTGTGACAAAGCCCACCTCCTCCAGCGCGCGGGCCGTTTCCGCGTCACAGTTGGTGCCGGGAAATTTCAGTAGTATTGCGCAAGGCCGTTCTTCCATAGCGATTTGAGCTCCTTGAGAGACTCGTTGATCAGGGTTTCTTTGCCCCATTCCACAACCAGATTGGCGTGGCTCGAGGTGGCCCGCCCGAGGGCGGCGAAGGGGAGTCCTTCAAACAGTTTTGCCACTTCTTCGAGATTTTCAGGAGCGACTTCGATGACGACGCGCGAGGGCGATTCGCCAAAAAGCATCGCCGCTTTCGAAGCGTCGCCGTCCATCGGGAGTGAGCAAAGGTCGATCTCGAGTCCGGCCTTCCCTGAAAAGGCCGCCTCGGCAAGGCAGACCGCGAGCCCCCCCTCGCTAACGTCGTGCGCGGAGAGGATGAGTCCCTTTTTCACTGCCTCGTAGTACTGACGATAACACTTGAAGGCCTCGTCGAGGGAGGTAACAGGGACCTCGGCATTGGCGAGAGCCTGACGACGGGCAAAGACGGAACCACCGAGCGCCGACTGCGTGTGGCCAATGATCGCAAGGAGACTGTCACTGCGTCGCAGCGAGGCACCGGTGACATGCGACGCGTCTTCTATGATGCCCATGCCACTGATCAGAATCGTCACCGGAATGGAGACGGGACCATCCTCGGTCTCGAAGTAGTTGTAAAAAGAGTCTTTCCCCGAGACGAACGGGGCTCCATAGGCCTCGGCTGCAACAGCAATGCCTTTGACCGTCTCAACGAGGGCCCCGAGTTCCTCTTCCGCATTGGGATTGCCCATGCAGAAATTATCAAGGATCGCAATGCGCTCCGGATCGGCCCCCGAAGCGACAAGCTGACGCACACATTCATCGACACAGGCCGTGCCCATCGCGTAGGGATCGGTTTTCCCCCATTCGGGAAGGATCGCGACACTCATGGACATGAGCCGTTTGCTCCCGCTGATGCGAAGCACCGAGGCATCCTGAGGCGCATCACCCGAAGCCCCGGCGAGGGGCTTGAGGACGGTGTTGCCCTGCACTTCGTGATCGTACTCGCGGATAATGGGCTCGCGGGAAACAATCGCAAAATCCGTGAAAAGATCCTTGAGCGAGTCGCCCGGGTTTTTCAGAATTGGCGCATCAACCGGGCTGGTCTTTTTCTCCCAGCGGGCCGTGAGCTGGCGCACCGGCGCGTCGTGCAGCTTCGAGCAATCGAGCTGACACACCGTTTTGCCGTGGTGGGTCACTTTGAGAATCCCCGAGCCGTCGGCCGTGCCGAGTTCGGTCAGTTCGGTTTCGTAAAGGTCGGCCAGCTTGCGGAGCTCGGGCAGGGCGGACTCATTCACCGCGAGGACCATACGCTCCTGACTTTCGCTGATAAAAACCTCCCAGCTCACGAGTCCGGGCTCCTTTAACTTCACCTGATCGAGATCGATGACCCCGCCGCATTCCTCGAGCATCTCTCCCGCCGCGCTGGAAAATCCACCGGCCCCACAATCCGTAATGAAAGCGATGAGCCCTTTGTCACGCGCCGCGAGGACAAAGTCAGCGGCCTTTTTCTCCTCAATCGGATTCCCGATCTGCACGGCCTGCTGATCGGATTCATGACTGTCGGTATCCAGCGCCGCCGAGGAAAAGGTCGCCCCGTGCAAACCGTCGCGCCCCGTCCGCCCACCAACCGCGATGACCCTCATCCCGGACTCCACTTTCTTATCAATGTCCTTGATCGAAATGACCCCGGCGGTGCCACAATACACGAGCGGATTGTATATGTATGAATCGTCGAACTGAATCGCCCCGCTGACCGTCGGAATACCCATGCGGTTGCCGTAGTCACGCACGCCCCGGACGACGCCACGCATCACGCCTAGAGGATGGATGACATCCTGCGCTTTGATGTGGCTCATTGAGGTGTCCGGCGCACCAAAACAGAAAACATCGAGCGACCCGATCGGCTTCGCCCCCTTACCCGCCCCGAGAATATCGCGGATAACCCCGCCGAGACCCGTATTGGCTCCGGCATAGGGTTCGATCGCACTCGGGTGGTTGTGCGTCTCAGCCTTCAGGCAGATCGCGAGATCTTCATCGAGCTTGATGAAGCCGGCGTTGTCATGAAACGCGGAAAGAACAAAGCCCGGTTTTTTGTTAAAAATGCGGTGGGATACGTCGTAAATGTATGTCTTGAAAAGGGATCGTATTGTCTCCGTTTCACCACCATGATGATACTCGATCGTCGCACCGAAAATACGGTGCTTGCAATGCTCGCTCCAGGTCTGAGCGATGACTTCGAGTTCGACGTCGGTGGGTTCGCGCTTCCATTCCCGGTAGATCTCCTGTATCGCGAGCATGTCCTCACGGGAAAGCGAGAGCTTCATGAACTTGCTCAATTCGAGCAGCGTGTCCGCATCCAGATCCGAGATCTTGAGGACACGGTAATGATCCGCCGGTGCTTCGGCGATCTTATCGAGAATAGAGAGAGTCGGGGAGTCAGGCATTGGCTTGGGTGACATTCCAGTGGTGAACCGCCGCGTTGCAGATGTCGCGGACAAAACGTCCCGACTCATCCGCCTTGCCGCCGAAGAGGTAAATTCGCTGGCGAATCTTGAGGTCCTTGAGGGTGAATCCGGGCTCTTTGATGCCCGCGTAATAACGAAGGATGGCTTCCTTTTCGAGGTCAAGAGCCCCGGGCTTCATGCCATACTCCAGGAAAAAGGTGAATCCAGTCAGCGCGGGGGCTTCGCCCTGATGCATGCCGTGACTGATCTCATCGAAGAGCGTCTTACGCACGAAAGCCTCGAGAGCAGAGCCCTCCCCTTCAAACTCCAGCTCGTAACGGCGGGTCCGACGAAAGGTCAGACCGCTGCTGAGGGGTTCGTATAGTAGTTCATTGGCGTCACCGGCTTCTATGAACCGGTCACTGATTTCGTAAGTCTCCCGCATTGAAGAAATCAGGGGTTGTTGCGTGTTGAGTTGCTCCTTTTCCTAGGCCGGATTCGTGTCGAGTCAACCGCTCATCATCAAGAGATCCCGTTTATTTTCCGTAATCCCCCGAGGACTCCCCTCGACTCGTAAAAGGCAATCTCCTCCCGTCCTGCCGCCGCAAGGATCCCGCGAACCGTGTCCGCCGCATCCTTTCCGGTGATGTAATCGCGGATCGCTCCCATTTTCCGCACCTGGAGCGCCAGAAAATCCGGATCAACCTGCGGGGTGAGGGCATACTGGCCCGTTGCCTGCCCCGCCTTGAGAATCTCGGTGAAAGCGACCCCTGCCTTCTGCCCGAGGGCTTTGGCCTCCTTGATCCCCGCGATCCAGTCGTCATGGAGCAGGGCAAAGTAGTCCCGCATCGCCTGTTTATTGTAGTGAGTCGCGATACGCCCCCCCTCAACGTCGATGAACATCGTCACCCGGATCGAGTCGGTATCGATCGTATCGACAAAAACAAGATCGTCGCCGTCTTTGGCAAACTCCCACTTGATGTCCCACATGAGCAGTCCGATTTCTTCAACGAGATGACGCACCGCCCAGGCTCCGAGCACGGCCAGTTTGCCGCTGTCGGCGAACTGGTCCCCGCTCA
>JAGNMT010000390.1 GCA_017991025.1 Verrucomicrobiales bacterium | reverse complement strand
ACGAGGAGGACACCGGGAACCTCCGTTGGCGAAAGCTGTTGCAGGACACGACAGAGAACGGCGTCGCCTGCATCTAAGAAGAGCTTCACCGTGGCGGGAACCGATTTCAGAAGACGCCGGTCCCCGTCCAGATCGACTTCCACCCCAACGGTGATCCGGCCCTTTTCCCAGGCGGTCGCCAGATTCGGGGCAACGACGAGAAAAAGACGCGCCGGGGTTGCCGTCTCGTCCCCCACTTCGGTGATACGCGGCCAATCCGGGCTGATCACGACTTTGAGTGCCCCGACGGTTGCCTTTCCCGCCGCCTCCCGGGTTCCGTGTTCAGGTCTCCGCTCCGTCGGCTCGAGGAATTCCAGTCCCGCTGCGAGCGCGTGCGCACAAATAATCCCGTCCCGCCGCGCCCGGAAACAGGGGCAGAAATTCACCACATCGGTTCGTGAGCCAATTTGCATTCTCACTTTGAGGACCTTTCCTCCCTCCCGCACGAGCCCCTCGAGCACCCCATCCCGATAAGTCACGTCCGCAGCCCGGCCCGCGGTGTGGATAGCGCGGGCTTCTTTCATTTCCTTCCATCCGCCGGTGTCGGAGAGAAATTGACGACTGAGTTCAATGAACTGGCTCATGGAGAGGGCGAAGAGGTAAGCGCTATCCGCTGAAATTCAATGTGCGGTCACCTTTTCTCCGGGTGATTGCCGCGATTTTGGAGGAGTCGGGAGTTTTGGCCGGAATGGCCGGGGGATCGGAGTTTTGAGGAGCACTTTTAGTTTTAGTCTTCTATTGCCGTGGGTTCGCTCTCTGTTTAGAATAGCCCCCACGAAAGCGACTTCCGTCCCATGTCCGATCCCCATTCTGATTCGTTGCCCCCCAAGAACGCCGCTTCACAGCCTAAATCCCGTTTTGTTACCGATGGCCGGCGGGTCGGGCTGAAGCCGGAGAAGGGATGGGCGATGCGCAATTACCGCTATTTGAGCTCCAGTCTCCTACCCGCCTTGATGAAGAGGCGCGAGGCGACGGGCAGTGACACGCCCCCGGTTTTCCCCGCGCTTGCCCCGCATGAGATCGAGGTGGTATGGATCGGACACGCGAGCTTTCTCGTTAGAACCGCAGAATTCAACATACTCATTGATCCGGTATGGGCCAAGTGGATGGGCCCGCTGAAGCGCCACCGGGATCCGGGGATTGATATCGAACATCTCCCCCCGATTGACATTGTTCTGATCACGCACGCCCATTTTGATCACCTCTGCCGCATGACGCTGAAACGGATTGTCGACGGTAGTCAGACGGTTCTGGTTCCTCGCGGGGTCGCTCGGGTCCTGCGAAAACTTAATATCAGTCAGGTTGAGGAAATGACAGACTGGGACTGCTTCAAATTCCGCGGCGCGGAGATCCACTTCACTCCGGCGCACCACTGGGGAGCTCGCTATCTCCATGATACCAAAAAGGGGTTCGGGGGTTTTGTTGTCAAGTTGCCGGAGCATACAGTCTACCATTCCGGTGACTCGGCCTACTTTGATGGATTCGCCGAGATCGGCGAACGATACGACATTCATACGGCCCTTCTCCCAATCGGTGCCTATGACTGCCCCAGCGGTCGTGAGGTGCACATGAATCCGGAGGAAGCAGTGCAGGCTTTTTTTGATCTCAAGGCGCATCGTATGATCCCTATGCATCACGCCACTTTTCCGATTAGTAACGAGCATCCCGCGGAACCGTTGAGGCGTCTCCACGACGCTGTTTCCATGAACCACCTCGGAAAGAGGGTAATTTCACCGCGGGAGGGACAGCAGTTGATTTTATCGTCGCGCGATGTATGACCCGGCACCCGGACGGTCAGTCGTCGGATTTTGCTGCGTTACCCGTGTGGATTTTCTCCTCGCTGGCCGGGTGAGGAACGGCAGGCGGAGCTGGAACCGCCTCGGCGGCGAGTGCTCGTTCCGCGATTCGAGCCGCTGGCATACGGCGGAAGCCGTCGGGTTTAACGTTCATCCTGTCTGATTCCCCGTGGGTAGTGTCATCGCGCCAATCAATACCGTTCTCCTCCGCGATGAGTTGCCACTCAGTGATCGTTCGGAGTCCTTCCTGTGCTGCGGCGATATCACGAAAGGCTCCGGCTCCCATGGCTTCGCGAAAGGCGTCTTCAGCTTCGGCGATCTTCCCGTAGCGCAGATGGTGTTCCGCCTCGGCGAGCATGAGATTGCCGTAACCCGGAGCCATTTCACGCGCATCACGGAGGCGTTGTAAGGCATGCTCCCTTTTTTGCAACTCATCAAGGACGGCGGCATGACCGATTGCCGCGAAAATATCCTGGGGATAGAGAGCTCTGGCTTGATTGAAATAATGATCTGATTGCTCGAGGGCTTGTTTCCTCTCGGGAGCCGCCATATTCGAAGTAATGCCTGCCACCTGGGCGTGGGCGCTCAGGGTCAGGATGAAGGGATTTTTCGAATCCAGCCCCCGGGCTTCCTTCAGGTGGCGGAAATGATTGAAGCCGGCCGGATCGGCTTCAAAAGCAATTCTCGCCATCTCATAATGATATTCGCTTCGCGAAAAGACAAATCCGGAGAAGAGCATTGCAATTCCGCAGCCGAAAACAAGCGCACGGTTTACGAACATAAGGCTGCCTCCCGGGATGATCTGGGGGGAGGTGGATGCCTTCAGGATGGTTGCCATGGGGTCGGGCGCTGCGAGTACCGCAAGAAAAACCGCAGCCACGATAACGAAGACGGGTAGATGCATCGTGAAATCAAAAACGGATAGCACCCCGATGGCGGCGAGTGAACCCATGGACCCTAGAACCAGTGCGAACTGGTCTGACTTTGGAAGAGGATGGCCCGAGGAGGTGCAGGTCCCGGCGTAAGATTTTGCGAAGCGGAACCCCGAGTATCCGTGCAGCGCTAAAGTGACGAGAATGAGTGCCAGTGCGACCAAACCATAGTCGGCGGCGATTTGCAGGTATTCATTGTGGATGAACTCGGACTCGGCAGACGAATTGCCGGGATCATCAACCCGGAAGAGACGACTGTAGACATATGACGTTCGGCTCCCCGTTCCAAGGAGAGGGGCCTGAGAGGCTTGCTTTAGCCCTGAATTCCAGATCAGAGGCAGGCTGGTACCTTCCTTTTTTGTCAGGAACGCGTGATCTATGCTCCTTCCGATTGGACCCAGTACCGAAAACGTGATGACGAAGAGGACTACGGAAATTCCCGAAAGAAGAATGGCAAAAACTCGCTTTGCTCGCGGGCTGATTCTCCGATACATGATGAAGACAGTGAGAACGGCGAGGGCCAACAGGCCGCATGTGAGGGCTAAGATGCCGGAAGCGCTTCCGCTGAAGATTGTGGCGACGATTGAGCTAATCGCCAGAATGGCCCAGAGGCGGCGAACGTTTCGTTTTTCGGTGCCAAAAAGAGCCATCCCGAGCCAAAGGGGAACAAGCGCTCCGATGAATCCGGCAAAATGATCAGGGTGGTTAAAAAGTCCCCCCGGACTATCAGCAAAGGTCCTTTCGTACCCTGGAATCAACCACAGCGTTGGTTTGAAGGTCGATTGAATGGCGGCGAAAACCAGGTTCAGCGCAACGAGCACTGCCAGGGTGAACAGCCATTTTCGACGCCAGCCGAATGATGAAAAAAGAGAGAGAAAAAGGCAGTAGGAGAGGAAGGCAACAACAATGAGAGCTGCGTCTTCTCTCGCAAAATAGGCCACCGTTGACTCAGAGGCCCTGATCAAGAGATAGGCGGTAAGGGAAAGTATCGTCAGAGTGCACCAACGGGGCAGTAAGAACGTTGTTTCCTTAAAAAGCAGTCCTATTGAAAGGATTCCGGCCAGCCCGAGAAACGCATAGGCGGGCCAGATAAAAGTCATCGATGTGGATGTGCCGATCATCCCGGTCAGGAGAAACCCGGCCAGGAAGACAACAACGACCACAAATCGCCAACGCACCTTCATCACAAGCAGCCCCATACACGAACCGCCTGAATTATGGCGTAATTTCAGAGAAACTAAAATCTTAATTTGATTAAATACTTGGTAATTTTAATCTTTTATGAATTCAGGGAGTCTGTTCCCCCCCTGTTGAATCAGGAGATTGGCATTGCTTTTAGGGCCTGATTCCACGATAGTCCTCTCCGGTTAACCGCTGAATCGCGTTTTCCAAGAGTGTGCCGGGATAGTCCGGGTGAATTTTTCCCGATTGTCGAACCGTTCCAGGACCCATGAGACGACTTTTAGCCTTCTCCGTTCTTATTTTGATCGCCCTTTTGTTCCCCCGGCTGGGGTCTGCCCAGATAACCGTGGATCTGAAACTCGACCGGACTCTTTACCTCGCCGACGAGCCCATCACCGGCGAACTCATTATCGTCAATCGTGCAGGACAGGAT
>JAGNMT010000389.1 GCA_017991025.1 Verrucomicrobiales bacterium | reverse complement strand
GAGGAAGGTCGGACTGGCAATGCAGCGCGATCGCTTTGTCCGGCGTCGGGAAGCGCGAATAGAGTCCTGCTCGCAGCATCGCACGGGCACCGAGGATCCGTTCCTCCGCAGGCTGGCCTATCATGACGACGGTCCCGCTCCATTGGTCCCGCAACTGGCTCAAGGCCCGCGCCGTGCCGATAAAGCAGGCCATGTGGATATCGTGACCACAGGCATGCATCACGGGAACCTCCCGGCCGAGACCGTCTTTCGTGGTCAGGCTGCTCGCATAGGGCAGACCCGTTTGCTCTTTTACCGGCAGTGCATCGAGGTCGGTGCGAACGAGAATGACGGGACCTTCTCCGTTTTTCAGAACCCCGACGACCCCGTGACCCCCGACGTTTTCGGTGACTTCGAGACCCGCTTCGCGCAACTCCTTCGTTATGATGCCGGCGGTTCGTTCCTCATGCAGCGAGAGTTCCGGGTTGGCGTGGAGGTCCTGATAGAGGGCGACGAGCGAGGGCAGTTCTTTCGCGGTGATCGATGGGAGATCCGCGGAAAAAGCGGACATTTCGCAGAGTGCGAGGATAGACATTCCGACCATCACCGCCCCCATTTTTAGAGACTGATGCCATTGCGCATCGTGCTTGACGATTGACCTATTTAGCTTTTTTGCGGAGTTCATAGAGCATTAAAACGTTAGAATGGTTTGGCGTCAACGCAGCGATGGACGAGGAGAGGCGGTGACTCCATCAGCATCCATTCGGAGATTGTTGGGGTGACAAGAAGGATGATGAGCAGAGTCTTCATAGTGAATGAGTGAATGATTTTCTCCGGCAGTTTCGTTTTTTGAACGGGTTCGTAACGATCAGTGCCCGAAGCCGTTCTTGAGAAGGTCGTCCATCGGCGGGGCATCGTGCTCCCCGGTGCTTTCAAATCCGGGCAACTCTTTGCCATTATGCCGTTCCATACGGGACCTCACCCCAGGACCAAAAGCGAGGCCGCTGAGTTTGAGTTGCTCGATCTTATCCTCGGCCCGCACGCCGACCTGCGTGTTGTAGATGGCGCAATCAGTGATGGTCACGTGCGCGCCGCCGCGACTACCGGGGCCGCGCACGCGGAAGGCGACCTCGTTGTCGTGAAACACACAATGGGTGATCCCGGCGGTGATGTTCTCCTTGAGATTCAGTGCGGCCATGGTGCCGATCTGGGCGGGTTGATTGAAGCCATGGAGGTGGCAGTTGCGCATCATGAGCTTGCAGCGTTCGCCATCGGGCTTCGTCTTGGAATCGAATGCATTTTCACCGGGCCGTTCACCTGCTTTAAAGCCCAGTGTATCAGCCGGCAGCGGGCCGGTCCAGAGATGACAACTCTCGATCAGCAAGGTGCCCTGAGAGGCGCGATCAGGATCGAATTGAATGCAATCGCCTGAGCAATAGGAAATGTCGCAGTTGCGAATCGTGACATTGCCCCAGCGCCCGGTGATGCCGTGCGCATCGTCCTGCGCTTGAAACGTGCCATTGAGCAGATGATGGATGCGGCAGTTCTCGATGACAACCGTGGTGCCGAAGACGCCGACGGCATTTCCGGTGGCATTGCGGATTTCGCAATGCCGTAATATTACGTTGTCTGCCGTGATCTTTACGATGTTGCCGCCTGCTCCCTGCGCATCGACGATAAAGTTTTCATACACGCCCGGCTTCATGATCTCAAGGCGCGATACGAGCGTGGGATTTTCGAGCGTGCCCACGATGTCGTGTGTGCCGACGGGCTTCGGAGTTTCAGCTGCGTTCAGTAAATTCAACGCGAGGGTAAGGGTGGTGACAAGGAAGGGGCGTGTCATGTTGGTGGGTAAGGGTGTTTCATGCATTAGCAAAGGCTCAACAGTCAGGGATAGGACCTTCTCTGAAAGATCCGGTCAAGCGCAAAAGGGCGATATTTCTTCAACTATGCATGGTTAGAATTCTGGTTGGTGATAGTTTGCTCTCGCGCCCGGCGAGAATGGGCTCCGCCCAAGCTCGTGGGAGCCGGGCGAAGCGGCGTGTCGGGTTCTGTCAGATCAAGGCGCATCGACCTTGAGGCCCTGATCAAAACGATGCGGGAAGTCCCTGACGAGATTATGACCCAACCCGTAGGTGACGGCGATGCGCGAGCGATTGCGCCGTCGGGCCGTGCTCAATCCCTGATGTCTCCGCCGGGTGTGATGTAATTCAATCCGAAGGGTTGGTAGATACGCTTGTTGATTCCCCCGCAATGGTTCAAATCATTTGGCGCCCGGAATCATCAGCTGCCCCGGCACCCCGCTCGGGAGTCTGCCATCAGCGTTGTCGAACTCGAGGTGGATCTCGGTGAGGCCGGTCGCGGCGTTGACGGTGGGGGAGATGAATCGAACCCGCCCCTCGGTCGGGGTTTTTTCAGGGTTGTCGAGGATGAGTCGGAGGGTTTGGTCGGCCTTGATTCCGGTAGCCAGAGTCGCGGGGATGTGGACGCGGGCGACGAGGCGGGTGAGATCGACGACTTTGGCGAGGTAGTGGGGGGTCTCTGCGTTGCGGGCTTCGGCGGCTTCCCCGACGGAACGGGTGAGTTCGGTGACGACTCCGTCGATGGGGCTGCGGAGGATGCGCTGGTCGAGTTGGGCGCGGATCGTGGCTGATTCGAGACGATAGAGGGCGCGCTCGTCCTCGGCCGCTTCGAGTTGTCCCGCCGCCACCGCGAGCGAGGCGATGGCCTTGTCGCGCTCGGCGTCGTTGGTGCTGCCGCGCGCGCGGAGATCTTCGATGATGTCGAGACGCTGCCGTGCGATGTCGCGCTCGGCCTGTGCGGCCTTGATGCGTCCCTCGCCTTTGGCCTGAGCCTCGGCCTGCGCGAGCTGTGCCTCGATCACGGAAAGGTTGAGACGGAGGAGTTCCTGGCCCTTGGTGACCCGGTCGCCTGGTTTCACGAGCAGGGTGGTGACAATCCCGCTCTCGGCGGAGGCAAGCTCGATCTCCTGGATGGGGCGCAGGTAGGTGAGGACGGAATCACCTGCGGCCTTCGTCCCCTGCGCGGGAGCGATGAATGGGAGGAATGTCAGGAACAGAAAGAAGGGGACTTGTTTCATGAAGGTGTGTTTGTCAGGCCAGGCTTTTGCGCGTCAGGTCCATCCACTGGTCGCGTTTTTCCATCTCGAGACGCTGCCGATAGCGGATCGTCTGCACCCGGCGCTGGAGGCGCAGGTAAGATTCGGCGGTGTCCCCCGGCAGCTTGCCTTCCCCGTCCGCCTCCGTCGCGGCGAGGGATCGTGCGAGCGACGGGGCGAACTGGGTCACGAGGTGGTCCTCGGCGCTCAGGTAAAAAATTGCGCTGCCGGGCTCGCCCTGGCGGGCGCTGCGTCCTGCGAGTTGACGGTCGACGCGGAGGGATTCACTGCGCTCGACTCCGATGACATGGAGTCCACCGAGGGCGATCGATTCGCGGGGCAGGGAGATGTGGGTGCCGCGTCCGGCCATGTTGGTCGCGACGACGACACTGCCGCGTTGGCCGGCGGCGGCGACGATGGCGTTTTCCTCCTTGTCCTGACTCGCGTTGAGGAGGCGATGGGGTATTTGTGCGTCGGTGAGCATGGCGGAGAGTTCCTCGCTGATTCGAATGGTGCGGGTGCCCACGAGGACAGGTTGGCCGAGCTCCCATTTTTCCCGCACTTCTGTGGCGACGGCTTTCAACTGTTCGTCGCGGGATCGGTAGACCCTGTCGGGATGGTTGATGCGCCGGAGGGGGCGATGGGGATCGACGGGACGGACGGGGAGCTTGAAGAAGTGGCTGAATTCCTTTCGACTCTCTGATCCGGTGCCGGTGAGGCCGGATAAAGAAGCGTAGAGACGGAAGTAGCGTTGCCGGGTGATGCTCGCGGCGGTGAGGGTTTCGGGTGGGATCTCGAGTCCCTCCTTCGCGGCTACGGCCTGATGCAGGCCCTGTTGCCACGATCTCTCCTCGTGCGCCCGTCCGGTGAACTCATCGACGATGACGACCTTGCCCTCCTGCACGATGTAATGTTCGCCGAGGCGAAAGGCATGCTCGGCGTTGAGGGCGTTCTTCACATAGAGATGCCAGGGCCGGACGAGGGCGTCCCAGGGAATGTCGGGAAGGCGATTGATCGTCTCCTTGCCCGATTCGGTGAGGCGCGCGTTTCGTCCCCCGGGATCAAGGAGGAAACTGTCGTCTTCCTCCAGCCCGAGGGCGGCATCACGCGCCGCGTTGTAGGCGAGGGGACGGACCGGCGCGCTCGAGGCGGCCTGGGCAATGACAAGGGGCGAAGCGGCTTCATCGATGAGGACGCTGTCGATTTCGTCGACGATGGCGCAGGCGAGCGGTCGTTGCACCGTCACTGATTCGGGATGCTCGAGGCCGAGGAGGTGGATGCGGAGGCGCAGGGTCGGGCCTCCGCATCC
>JAGNMT010000388.1 GCA_017991025.1 Verrucomicrobiales bacterium | reverse complement strand
CCGCTTCGAGCCGGGGATTCGACTCTTCGGCAGCGAGGTCATCGAGCCCTAACAGGAAAACAATCGGTCGTTCCAGTCCGGTCGAGGCCATGAGGTGGGCCACCCCGGCGCTGTCATCAGAAGCGGTGGTGTCCTTGATGAGGGATGCGGTGTTTTCGCCCAGTTTTTTGTTCAGGGTGTCCATCACAGCGCGTTCTGAAAACTCCCGCCCCGCGACAAGGATCATAACATTTTCAAGGGGACACCCGCTGTCTCGCAGGCTGCGGATCTCCTCGATGAGCCGCGCGATCTGGTCCTGTTTGGGGCCTGCCGCCTGAATGACGGGGATCATACCCGCCTCCAGTGTCTCCATCCACTCGGGTGCGGGGAGGTTGAGCGGTTCATCATCTTCAGGGAGCCGTCGCTGGTAAAATCCTCTCGCAAACTCCAGGATCGCACGGGTGCTGCGATAGGGGCGTTCCAGTCGGCTGGAGCGATTGCGCATCTCCAGTCCCATGTCCGACCAGGAAAGTCGCCGCCGCAGAAAACCCTGCGTAGGATCGGCGCATAGAAAGAAATGACCTCCCGGCTTCAGCGCTCGTCGCAGCAGGTCGAGCCAGACCGGAGCGAAAAACTGTGCCTCGTCGATGAGGATGTGATCAAACCGCTCGCGATCCACCGCCCAGCCTCGTCGCTCTTTCACCGAGAGCGGCCATTCAGCCCAGTCAGCACGTCTCGTGGTGACGAGATGAGAACGATAGCGGAGCAGGAGATCCAGCATCTCGCGACGCTGGTTCTTACTCAATGGCGTCCCGCGACCTTTCCGTTCCACCGAAAGGTAGGACTCGTCCGCAAGCGAGTGATCGAAGATCCAGCTCATCTCATCAGCGATCCATTCGTCAGTAAATTTTCCCGTCGCGGGCATAGCGTGACGCTGACGTTCGCGCTCCACCCACTGGCGGACCTCGCGAGAGGTCATCATTTCCCCCTCCGCCGGCGCAAGACGGGAGAGCCATTGGCAGAATGTCAGGCACTGAATGCGCCCTTCCGCGCCGAGACGATTGAGGCGGCGGCGCATATCGGCGATGAGCGGGCGATTATGGCTCACGATGAGGACTCGGGCGGTCGGGAAATGCGTCGCGAGAAGAGCGGCGCGATGCACGAGCACCAGCGTCTTTCCGCAACCGGCAACTCCGGTGACGAGTCGCACATTCAGATCACGAACCAATAGTTTTCCCTCGTCATCGGGCTCGAGGTCGAGGCGGGCGCAGCGCTCCTGTTTGTAGTCGAGTAGCAGTGGTGCCGCGAGTGCCTCCGTCTCACGGACGAGAGCCGCGTGCCGCGCGCGCACCGGCCGGATACACACCTCGGGGACAGCCACGGCGCGCCAGTGGGCAATGGAATTTGGTGGTAGAACCGTCCCGAGCCGCGAAAAGAGCGCTACGGCGAGAGTATCGCCCCCCTTACACACCTGCCGTCCATGCACCACGACCGTTTCGCGACCGACAGCCCATTCGCCGGACGGTAGCTCGGCCTGATCCAGGGAAGGAGCAAGAATGAGAAGTTCGGGAGCGGGTTCCGCCAAGCCGGACCGATGCGCCTCTCTCCAGGCAACGAGACTCTCAGCGACGGCACCTAACGACTCGGCTTTGTTAACTTCGCCTGCCATTTCCAATCCCAGAGTAGCCTCAAGCGATCTGCCTCCCCAGAGGACCACAAGCCAGGCGCGACCATCGCTACTGACCAGAACCGCGTCGGGCGCTCCATCCGTCCGCTCCGATGGACAAGTGACCCGGCTTCCCTCGATCCCATGTGAAACGAGACGACCGAGAAGGTGACGGCATTTGACGAGGGCTGCGGTGTGGTTCATGAAGGTTCGAAAGCGAAGCCGGCCATTCAGAAATGTGGATCAAGTTTCACTGCGGCACGGCAGAGGGAGGCAAAGAGATCGCGATCTTCATACTGGTCGGTCTCATCCAGGTTGGCATGCAACAAATCCTCGCTCGCGAGGATCACTAGCTTGGTTCTCGCCCGGGTCGCAGAGACATTGAGGCGCCGGGGATCAAAGAGAAAGTCGGCCTGTCTCCGAACAAAATCCGAATCAGATGCGCACATGGAAAGTATGATGACTTCCCGCTCCTGTCCCTGCATCCGTTCCACCGTATCGATGACACAGTCCCGCCAGGTGCCGGTGCGGTCGATGGCCTGGAGACGACGGCGAAGGGTCAGACCTTGACGGCGATAAGGTGTCACTACTGCGACCGAAGAATAGGGGACGCCACCTGTCTGAAGGGCCTTCAAAAGCTCCAACGCGATCTCGATTTCCGCTTCGCTGCTTGTCCTGCTCGCCGCGTGATCGCAGGGGATCCATACGACCGAATTCTCCGGGGCGAGGGCCTCTGCAATGAAGTCCGGGACTCCGGATGGTCGAGACCAGGCGAGACGTCTCCCTCGCGCGGGTTCCGCAGAACGGAGTTCGCCCCCGTAAAAGTTTTCACTGGGCCAGTGGACCAAGTGTTCATTGAGGCGGTAGGTCACATCGAGCGTCGTTCCATCCGGCGTCTGCTGACGCAGGGCATGAAAAATTCCGAGGTCTTTGATCTCACAGCGTGGGCGACTCACGACGACAGGGCCCAGCTGTTTCTGATCGCCAAAAAGGAGATACTTCGGACCGGCTAACATCGCCATGATCGCAAGCGGGGTCGTCATTTGCCCGGCTTCATCGATCACGATGGCGTCGAACTCCACGCCTGAGAGGCGTTTGCGCAGTGCGAAGGGAGTCGCCCCGGCCACCCATCCGCCCTCGGTTTCCATGAGAGGACTGTCGGCAAAAGTCTCATAAGAATCGTAGTTCTCGTCGCGGCGGTGGATCGGCGGGGCAAAGCGGGCGACCCGGCGGCGGTCGCCAATCTCGCGCGCGGTCGCAGAGAGGGCGTTGTCAATCGCCCGATTCGTGAAGGCGGTGATGAGAACCCGCTCGCCACGCTCCACGAGTTGACGGACCGTTTCGGCGAGGGCTCGGGTTTTGCCCGTTCCGGGAGGACCCTGCACGAGGTAACAATGATCCGCCGCGAGACATCCGGCAATGGCTTGTTTTTGTGCGTCCTCCCAGGGAGTGTCGGCTTCTTCGAGATCCGACCAGGCTTCCGCATAGGCTTCCTCATCGGCACCCGGCTCGGCTTCTCCGGCGAGGAGTGTGAGGATACGTTCCTGCCCTATCGTCGTCGTCTCGACCCGGCTGAGCGCGTCGAGATAGAACCCCTCCAGATCGAGGAAATCCTCGTCAAGGATCCAGTCATCGAACCCCATCCTCTCAAAGTGCGAAACAGAAAAGTGGCTCTCACTCGCGAGCCAAATCTCGCCATCCTCCTCCCGATAGATCGAGGCCCTTTGCCATTCGTCAGGACTGCCGTTGCGACTGAGCCGCACGAGATCCCCCTCGCGCAGGCGCGAGTCATTGCCCGAATGCCGGAACCCCGCCCGACCATGCTGGTCGATCTCTTTGAACTCCAACCCGGCAAAGCAGATGAACCTTTCAATCCGCTCTTCCAGAGACAGCCCGATATGTTTGCGAAAGCGATTGCGCTGATGATCAAACTCATCACGGATGAACTCGCGTAACTCCTCCACGACCGCCAGATTTTGGAGCCCATTCAAAAACATCCGCAAAGATAACATCTTAAATGTATTATGGAAATTATAAATAGTGTCTTTTCAGGTGGCCCTGCTGTTGCCAAGATCCAGCGCCACCGTTACACTGAGCTCATGGCTCCGGCGATACATCCTGTCTGGCAACATCACCCGGGCTTGGTGTGGTCCAATCGTCATGCCGATGACACCGTGAGGATACGCGCTGCTCTGAGTCGCCCCCGCTTTGACCTGCTCCTCGACCTGTCCGTGGCCTTCGGGCTTACCCGTCTACACGATGAGTGGGCCATTCTCGAAGCAGAGGGAACCCCGGAGACCCGAAGCGCCACTCCGATTGTGGCCCGGATTTTAAGAAACATTGAAGAAGGATTTCGCCGTGCTGATACCGGAAACTGAGGGCCTTTGGCATTACCTGAAAGGGCATGAAGCTCTCAGGGGATTCGTGCTACTCGGTGGCTCGGGTCTGGCTTTGCAGATTCAACACCGCCTCAGCGAAGATCTTGATTTTGTCTGGAACGGCGTCCGCCTCCCCGTCTCCCGTCTCTCCGTCCTTCTCCGTGAGGCGGAGGCGGCAGGATTTGCCTTCGCCGAAAATGACAATCAGGGTTCGCTTCAGGAGTTCGAGATCGCCGGGATGGACCTCCGTGACTATCAGCAGGACTATCTCGTGAACGGGTCGGTGAAGGTGACCTTCTTTTGTGCCGATGCCGCGCTTGCGAAGATTCTTCCCAACGCCCCCGGCAACCCTTGCCGTATCGCCACGGTGAGAGAAATTTTTGACTCGAAAGCGCTCGTCTCAGCCTCCCGATCCAAGTCCCGGGATTGGTTCGATCTTTTTGTGC
>JAGNMT010000387.1 GCA_017991025.1 Verrucomicrobiales bacterium | reverse complement strand
GAGCGATGGACGATGTGCAGTCGCAACGAGGGTGCAAAAGTCTCGGCCTCGCGCTTCCAATTCCCGATCAGCGAGGCAGGCACCACGAGGAGGGCGGGCGGGCCTCCGGGGGTCTCTTCCTGGCGGCGGAGCAGGGCGGCGAGGACCTGGATGGTTTTTCCCAAGCCCATGTCGTCGGCGAGACAGGCCCCGAGCCCGGCACTGGCGCAGAACCAGAGCCAATCGAGCCCCCGGGCCTGGTAGGGCCGCAGGGTGGCGCGCAAACCGGCGGGCGGCGGGGCGGGCTCGGGAGACGCGAGGCGTCGCAAAGTGGCGGCAAGTTCGCCCCCGGCGCGGGCAAAGGCCCATTCGCGCTCTTCGTCGATGGCGGCGGAGTCCCCGAGATCGGCGGGAGCGCCGGCGAGCAGGCGCATGCCTTCGATGAAGGGAATGCCGTCGGCGGCGATCGCCTTCCAATGGTCGAGGGCTTCGCGCAGTTTTTCCCGATCCACCTCGATCCACTGTCCCTGAAAGAAGACGAGCCCGTCGTCATTACCCGCGAGGAGGGCGTCGATCTCTTTTCTCGTCAACGCCTTTCCCTCGACGACGACTTCGAGCTTGAAATCGAGCAGGGCGTTGAGGCCGATTCCGGCCCCCTTCCTTTGCCCGACGACGGCCGAGACCTGAGGGCGCGGACCGCGTTTCCGCCACCAATTCGGCAGGCGCACGAGCAGTCCGGCATCCTCGTAGCGGGGGACGGACTGGAGAAATCGGTAGGCCTCGTCCGGGGTCCACGCGAGCGGGTGGAAAACGTCGCCGCTCTCGATGAGATCGGCCATCAGCGGGCAGGTCTTGGCGGCCGCGTGGATGGGGGTGAGCAGCTTGAGCAGGGCGGACTTGTCTTTCGCACCTCCATATTCCTGGAGCGCTTTTCCGAGCGGGAGCTGGCTGAGCCTGCCCGCCTGCGAGAGGCCCGGGGCATAGGTCGCGAGGAAGGCGAAGGGACACTCCGGATCGGTCTTGTTTTCCGCGAGGTGCAGGGTGACTCGACCGACCCGAGACCAGGCCGGAGCGTGGATCTGGAGAAAGGCGGCGACGGTTTTCGAATTCGCGACGCCTGCGCGGGTCCAGCGTTCGATGCGATCCCAAAGGGAAAGGAGGACATCGGGCGAGAGGTATTCAGCCCCCCGCATGGGCGGCACGTCGAGGATCCAACCCGCGAGGGTGGCGGCATCAGGCGCAGGGAGATCGGGGAGCGAATCAACGCCATCGGGGACCTGGCACAGCTCTCGGACGAAGGTATCGGCGAAGTTTTTCCAGTAGCGGAGGGTGGGATCGGCCCCTTCACCGCCGGGGTGCCCGCCGAGGGTGACGAGCCCTGCCGCGTCATTCTCGGAGAAGGCATTGAGGAGATCTTTCCGCGAACCTCGAAAGACCACCGCTCCGCCGGGGGTGAGTTCGAAAGAGTCGGGCGGCGGGTCGATCAAAGGGGAGGGTGTGGGCATGGGGTCGGAGCGACCGCACTCTTGTTGTCCGCGGGGCAGATTGCAAGGGGACGACCAAAGAGAACGGGAGGGTCAAGAATACAAAATCCGAGCAGCCAATCAACTCCGGCTGTCCAGCCACGATTCGAGGTCGGCCAGCGCGGCCCTGACACAGCCACCGCTATCCCCTGCTACCCGGAGGGCGGTCTGCTTCGGCGCGGGCCAGTGCGCCAAAAGGAACGCGGCGAGCTCCCCGGTCCCGGTCTCGGGCGGTAGAGGGACGGACGAAGGACGGGCCCCGGGACTGGGACGATTCACGTGCTGACTCGCGGCAACGAGTCCGACAAGCGCAAGATTAGCGGTGTCCGTAGTAATTGCCTTGTGGTGGCCAGCTGCCCGGGGGTGGATAATAACCTGGAGGCGGCCAACTGCCCGGGGGAGGGGCAGGACACGGCTGCTGATAGCCTCCATTGTAGCCGCCGCCATGTCCACCGCCATAATAGCCGCCACCGTATCCTGGACCATAACCGGGGCCGCCATAGTAGGGGTCCGAGTAACAGGAACTGAGGAATGCAACTGTGAGGAAGAGGCACGCGCCAAAAGAGGACTTGAGAAGAAGGGATTTCACGAAACTCTTTGAATCAGAAAAGAAGGAATTGTTCAATCATTACCTTCAAAAATTTTCTCACCGTCCGACGAACCTTTATGAGTGGTGCGAGTTGGCGAGCGCGAGGCGTTTCGCATTGATTCGCTTGAGCAGTTCCGCCGTGGCCCGGGCATCGCAGAGCGCCCGGTGGTGGGACTCGAGCGGGATCTCGAAGGTCTGGCAGAGGGCGCTGAGTCCGTAGGAGCTGAGTCCGGGGAAGTGGCGGCGTGACGAAACGACGGTGCAGAGGGTGGGGCCGCGGAAGTCCTGTCCGATCCGTTCGAACTCGGCTTTCAGAAAATCGTGATCAAACTTGACCCGGTGGGCGACAAAAACGGCCTCGCCGAGGAATTGGCGGAAGGCGTCGGCCACGGCTTCGAAGGGCGGTGCCCCGGCGACCATGGCGTCGGTGATGCCGGTGAGCTCGACGATGTTTTTCGGAATGCGACGGCCCGGGTTCACGAGGCTGGACCATTCGTCGATGACCCGGTCACCGCGGACTCTGACCGCTCCAATTTCGGTGATCCGGTTCCAAGCCGGATTGCCGCCGGTGGTCTCGAGGTCGACGACGACGTACTCCTGGTCCGGATCGACTGTCCACTGGACTTTCGCCAGCTCCACGGAAAATCCGGCCCGCTTTAATCGTTCGATCTGTGCGAGTTGGTTGCGACGGATCTGGTCTCCTTCGGTTTTGATTTCGATGAAGCTTACATGCGCCTCTCTGAAAACGATGAGGTCGGGAAAGCCGCTACGGTTTGCCCGAAAGTTCTGCGCCATGGATTCAAGGATGATCGCCAGTCCGCCCGGGGGGGCGGCCGCGACGAGGCGGCAGACGAGTTCAAAGAGATCCGGGTGCCAGGGGACGAGCAGATTGGGGGTGGCGGCTTTGGCGTCCCAGGTCTTGCGCAGGGCCTCGATGGCGGCCGGTGGGTGATCGAGAGACCGGAGTTTTTCCGCGATCGCCTTCTGATGGCGCCGGTAAAAGGCGCCTGAATTCAGATCCCGCGGTTTGAGCTCGAACGGATTGTGAAGCGCAGCCGCCTCCGGGTCGAAAAGGAGATCCCAGAAGAAGAGTCCGAAGAGTTGCACCCAGAGGAGGTTCTCGACATGTGCCGCGTCGGCACCCTGTTTTTCGAGGAAGCGGACGGCGGTCGCTTCGGGGCGATCCCGTCCCGATTCATCGAGAGAAAGCACTCTGGCCTCGCGGAGCACGGTGGTGAGGCGACCGACCTTTTTCCGGTGGAACCTCCGCTCGTAAAAGTCCTCGGCAAAGAGGAGCTCTTCGTCGCAGGAGGGATTGTCGATGAGTCGCAGGAGAAGGGCCTCAGCCTCGCTGCGATCGCCCCGCTGCATGAGGAGGCGGACGGTCCGTTCGGTGGAGGGAAACTGATCGGAGCGGGTATAGACCTTGAGGGCGTCTTCGGATCGGGCGAAACGTTCCAGTTCGCGCCCGAGCTGGCGGATGGCGCGGTGACGCATTGCTTCGATTTCTATCTCATCAAGGATGGGCCAGCCGGGGAGTTCTTCGAGAAGGGCGCTCGTCGCCTCCGGCGTCGGGCTTTCGAGCCGTTCGAGGATTTTGGCATAGTGGAAGGCGGCTCGGGCGATCTCGCCGGTCTCAAACCGGGCACCGAATTCTTCCTTGAAGTGAGAGGTCTTGACGAGGCCGAGGTCACGCAGGGCAAAGGTCGTCATTCCCTGCCGCTTTCTTCCGAAGTAGAGGAAGAGCAGGAAATCAATTTCATCAACCTTGTCCTGCACGAGGTAGTCGCTCAGTTCCTGCTGCGGGAAAGAATTTTCGAAGGGTAACCGGGTGACGATGAACCGGACAAGGTCGGCTTTTTTCGCTGACGAAAGGCGCGGGGTGTCGTTTTTTCCCGGTGTGACCTGCCGCTTGATCATCGAGATCAGGTCGGTGCGGGTCCGCAGCGCGAGGAGCTCGTTAAAATCTCCGGATCGGGGAAGCCGGATGAACCCGTGCCCGAGCAGTTCCTCGACGGCCGCTGGAATGGAGCCTATCTCCTCGTAGTCGAGAAACTGGCGGATGAAGGCCCGGCCTTTCCGGTTCGCGAATCGTACATAGAGGCATTGGGCGTCGATACTGAGCGAGCGGAAAGTGTTGATGAATTGATGATGAGGCACCTCGAGGACGTGATCGTACTTGGTCGCGACAAAGGTGATCATTTCATCGAAATGATCGAGGTAATAGCGGGAGGGGAGAATGGCGGGGTGAGATTGGGGCACGATTGCTCACGGTGGCATGTTCATTGGAACATTTCCAGTCCTGCTCGCGATTCTTTTTCCTCTTCTCCCGCCCTCTATGACCGAAAAAGCTGGCCCCCGGGGGACTCTTTGTTACTCT
>JAGNMT010000386.1 GCA_017991025.1 Verrucomicrobiales bacterium | reverse complement strand
AACCGCAACCGACCGACAAACACTCACCCGAATTATGCATGAAACTGAGATCCGCTTCTGATAGTGCCATCACGCCGTTGCTGGCATTCGCACTCGCCTGCCTTGGTGGCCCCGTCCTCGCCCAAGAGAATTTCGAGGAGCTCGTTAAGAGAGTTACGGACGAGAAACCCGAGCTCGCCGAACGACACCGGAAACTGCTCGAACTACGCTACGATCTCGCCGACAAACCCGCCGAGGGAGTGACCATGGCCAATGGAAAGCCGGTTCAAGGCGGTGTTCGCGTGAAGCTTCCCGAAGGGGGCACCTGGGACAAACTCTCGTCCCTATCACCCGCTGCGATCAAGGGCCAGAACCTCTGGCCCGAGGGTTTCTACCCGCTGCCTCATCCGCATCACGAGGCGGGCGGCATGCTCTTTCCGCAGCCTCAGATAGACGAAATCAAAAAGCAGACAGGCCGCGATCTCAAGCGCTTCGATCTCGACTTTGATCTGCCACAGCACCTTTTGCCGGAGTTTCCCGCGCCAATTTTCCTGACGACACGACCCGATCTCGGCGATGTCTCCAAGGGACAACTCGTCACCCTTACGAACTTTTACGATCTGTTCAAAGAGTGCCTCAATCCCAAGCAGCTCGACGGCCTGCGGCTGCTCGTCACGCCTTTCCCGCAGCAGCAGTTCAACTCCACCGATGACCGCCGCAGCCTGCATGCCCATGCCGGGGTCACCTGCTTCGACTGCCATGCGAACGGTCATACCAATGCAGCCACTCATACCGTCGGTGACATTCGCCCCAACGAGCATCGCCACCGCATCGACACACCAACCTTGCGCGGGGTGAATGTGCAGCGTCTCTTTGGGTCGCAGCGCGCCCTGAAGACGGTGGAGGACTTCACTGAGTTCGAGCAGCGCGCCGCGTATTTTGACGGTGACCCCACGACGGCGGCCAAAAAGGGCGTGAATCCGCTTGATCGGGGCAGTCAGGTGCATCCCATGGCCGAGTTTCAGGAATTACTCGACTTTCCGCCCGCACCGAAACTCAACGTCTTCGGCAAACTCGATCCCGAGAAGGCCAGCGAGGCCGAATTGCGCGGGGAGCAAATCTTCCACGGCAAGGGCCAGTGCGCCGCCTGCCACACGCCGCCCTATTACACGGACAACCTGATGCACAACCTGAAGGTCGAGCGTTTCTTCGGGGAGAAAATGATCAACGGCCGCCTCGCCAGTGCCGACGGTCCCATCAAGACCTTTCCGTTGCGAGGTATCAAAGACAGCCCACCCTACCTGCATGATGACCGCCTCATCACGCTGGAAGACACCGTGGAGTTTTTTAATATTGTCCTCGGTACCAAGCTCGTCGCAGAAGAAAAAAGCGATCTCGTAGCCTTTCTCCGGGCTCTATGAGGTCCGATGAAAAGCGGTTACGAATACCGCGACGGAAGAATGAGTTTCGTCGCCCTAGTCGTAAACCAAGCTCATTTACCACCTAGTGTTGATGATATCGAATGAAAACGACTTCACTCCCCTTTGATGACATACTGACCTCCGACGAACCGGATTATCTGGTACCCGTTTCGACCATTTTTGACCGACTCAGACGTTCGAGAGTCTGCCGCCTGTATCGGCGCACCTTCGAAGCGTTAACCGGGCTGCCGTTGTTCATAGAATCCGTCGAAACCGTTGTATCATCGCGTCAGAACTCGGTTCAAAACAATGATCCGAGAACCCCTTTCTGCAGACTCATGAACCCGGTAAGAAACCTGGCCTGCGCCCAATGTCCCCTTTCCGATCACGAACCGGAAGAAAATCGCACGGACGGGGCGCATTTTAGGAACCCGGCCTGCAAGGCCGGGTTGCGGCTACTGGCTGCGCCGATCCGCTTTCAGAATCGGACGGTTGCCATGATCCAGACCGGCAGCCTCGCCCTGTCACGCCCCACGATTGAAACCTTCTTGACTAAGGCAGCAAGTGTTTGGCTGGTTTGCCAGGCCTCAAAGCTTGAAGCGGCCGCGGAAGCGTGGCTGCAGTCCCCGGTCGTTTCCGCGGGGCAGCTTAATCGCTTCCGGTCCATCCTACAGATTTTCGCTGATCGACTGAGTTTGAGTATTAATCGCCTCCTCATCGAAGACGACCCCCGCGATCCGGAATGGATGCGTGCCGTCAAGGCGCTGGAACGAGACCGGGCGGATAGGAGTAGTCACCGTAATGACTTTCCGCACGATTTGGGTTGGAATTATGCGATCGGTCACGCCGGGAGAATGAGTTTCGGGGAATATGCAGACCGTTGTCGGCTGGATAGAGCGTCCGGCCAACTCCTTAATCCCGACGCTTCTTTTGAAAACGTGGCGCGGTCTTCGGGATACGAGTCAGTGGAAAGCCTTGAAGATGACTTTCGGAAGCTGGTTGGCGAATCACCGGGTCACCATCGGGAGCGTGTCCTCGAATGCGACCGCACTCTGGCGGGAATCTCCGATTTCCCTAATAATCTGCCGACTTTCGGGAGATCCCGTTCTCTCCAGTAATTGGAAAAGAAACAACAAACATAAAACATTGACCTCTGGACCCCCGTCAGCGGTGAGGCGGTAATCCACCGCAATCGTGTCGCGCCCTTTCTCGAAGGAGTCTTGACGGCTGTATCAGAGGGTTCGAAATCCGCCATTTTTCCAAAAGATCCGTGGAGAATGACTGCATTTGGTTAGTCCTGATCAAGCGGCTATGCCACGAAACGGAGATCCCCTCCTTCTTTCTACTCCTGCGAAACACACCGGACGCGGATCTCCGCAGGGAGCTTCTCGAACCACATTTCGAACACGCCATCGGGGTGATCTATCGGACGGAAGCTGAAATGGTGAGCCTTTATTTTCAGGCAACTCTCCCTGCCCAGCTCGACGAATTTATCTGGTTCGATGAAACCACAGCGGTGACTCCGATTTCCACGTCGACGAGCCCGTGCGTCCCTGACACGTATCGTTTCGGGTTATGAAAAAGAGCACTCGGGCCTCTGAACGCGTGCTGAACCCCCTCCGACCAAGGGCCATCTGGTAGTAACCTCGAATTGGTCACAGCCCCCGCCCGTCCTGCCAGACGCCACCAGTGACTAATCCGGCGCAAACGTGCAGATTACTTCCGTGCCTCGCGGGCTGGTAGGCTGAATCTCCAATCGCGCACCGATGGTGCCCGCCCGGTACTTCATGTTGTGCAGTCCCATCCCGCCGTTGCTGTTTGATTCCGGCTGAAATCCCACTCCGTCATCAGCGATCTTGAGTTCGACCCTCTCTTCCGTTTTTGAAAGAGCGACATCGATTCGTCTGGCGTTGCCATGCTTGATGGCGTTGTTAATCGCCTCCTGGGCGATGCGGTAGAGATGGGTCGATTTGGCGGGGTCCTCGATCAAAATCGGCTCGTCGCAATGGAACACGCACTCTATTCTCATGAGCGTTGCCGTGTTATCGGCCATTACTTTCAAAGCGTGAATGAGCCCGTTGACTTCGACATCCACTGCGGACAGTCCGTGCGACAGCATGCGCGCCAGTTCAATGGCCTGCTGGGCGTGGGCGGAAATCGCCGACGCAACCTCGGCCTCGCGTCCGGCTTTCTGAGCCAGCTTTCCCTTCAGCGCCTCCGCCAACATCGCAACGGCGGCAAGCACTTGATAGAGTCCGTCGTGCAGATCTTGGCCGACCCGGCGCTGCTCGCGCTCGCTAATTTCCAGAATTTCCTGTTCCAAACGAATCGTTTCGGCTTCGGAGGCAGCAAGTCGCCTCTCTATTTCCAGTTGCGCCAGCGAGCGATGCACCACAGACGGCAACAACTGCAGGAACTCCGCATCTTTGACGAGGTAGTCCAGCGCGCCGAGTTTCATCATCTCCACTGCTACGCGCTCGTCACCCTGGCCGGTGATAATGATGAACGGGACCGGACAACGAATGGCCTCAAGGTGATCGATCAGTTCCTTTCAGTGCAAATCCGAAAGCTTCAAGTCGAGCAACATCAGGTCGGCACTGTTATCCTTCAGCCATGCCATGGCAGCTTCGCCGGAATGTGCGATGGCGGTGGAAAGACCGTTTCGGCGCATCGCTTGGTCAACGAGGCGAGTTAACCCCTCCTCGTCATCAACGATGAGGACGGTCGGAGCATGGCGTTCGTCTTTCATGAACCTGATTAAGGGATCTGGTTGAGTTCCGGAACCCGGACCAGTGTGATGAAACTTCCAATCTTGCTGATGGCGTCCGCGAACTGTCCGTAGTCCACCGGCTTGACGACGTAATTGCTGCATCCCAGCGCATGACAGCGTATGACCTCGCGCGGATCATCGGCGGTGGTTAGCATGAGAATGGGAAGCTTCCGCAGTTCCGGATCTTCTCTGAGCTGACGGAGAACCTCCACGCCATCCACCTTCGGCATCCGGATGTCCAACAGCAGCAGATACGGCGTCTCTCGCTCGCGCTTCCGGTCTCCGCGACGAAAGAGGAAATCCAG
>JAGNMT010000024.1 GCA_017991025.1 Verrucomicrobiales bacterium | reverse complement strand
TGCAGCAGCGGAGCCAGGGCGGGAATGTCGATGCGTTTGCTGCTTCTCCAGCCGATGCGCTGGCCCCAAATCTCTCCGGACTCAACGCCGAGGCCGTCATGCTGAAAGAGGTGACTTCCGAGGAAAGTGAGGGTGCCGTGAGCCGTCTCATCGATGGTCAACTCCACGTCCTCCTCTGGAAACGCCATCCCTTGAAACCCGGGCTCACTTTCTGGACCGAGCTCGATCTGGCGGCGATCCGATCCGACCTCGCGGGGCTGTTTTCCGGTCAGTCAGGTATGGGAACGGCGAATGAAGTCTCCCTCGCGCTGCTCGACTCGGGCGGCCAGGTTGTCGCGCAGACGGCACCCGATTTCACAACGGACTGGAGCACGCCCTTTGTCGCCTCCGAGGTCGGTCAAATTCTCCCGCGCTGGGAGGTCGCGGCCTATCTACTCGACCCGTCCTCCCTCAATGCTTCGGCACGCACGATACGCCTCACCCTCTGGCTCATCACCCTGACACTTCTCGGAGCGGTCGCGGGCGGGAGTTTTCTCATCCTGAGATCGGTGAACTATGAGATGCGGATCGCTTCACAGAAGACAGACTTTGTGAGTAATGTGAGTCACGAACTGAAGACCCCGCTCACCTCGATCCGCATGTTTTCCGAGTTACTGCGCGATGCGGAGAATCCGGATCCTGACAAAACCAGACAATACTCCGGTGTCATCAGCAAGGAATCAGCCCGACTCTCCCGCCTCATCAACCGCCTCCTCGATTTTTCGCGACTCGACCGCGGTGAACTGAAATTGCGGCACGAGCGACTCGACCTCTCCGCCCTCGCGCAGGAGACAGTAGAAGATTACCGGCCTCAGCTCGAAGCGGTGGGCATGAAGGTCCATCTCAGAACTCCCGCCGGGGGCGGGCCTTTCATCTCCGGTGACCGCGATGCGCTTTCTCAAGTCCTTTTGAATCTGCTCTCCAACGCGGAAAAATACGCGGCGAAGGGCGGTGAGGTCGTCGTTGAAATCAAGTCGGTGCCCGATCATTTGGGAATACTCTCCGTCAGTGACCGCGGGCCGGGTATTCCCCGGGCCCATCAACGCCGGATTTTTGAGAAGTTTTACCGCATCGACGAATCCATCACCTCCGGCATCGAAGGCTCCGGTATCGGCCTCGCCCTCAGTCGCCAGATCGCCGAACTGCACGGCGGCACGATCCGCTACGAAGGCGCAAAAGGCGGCGGCAGCATCTTTATCATCGAACTTCCCCTCGCCTCCTGATTCATGAGCAACACCGAGATTACCCTGTTCGTTGTCGAAGACGATCCCAGTATCCGTTTTGGACTGGAGGAAGTGCTGCGCGGGGCCGGCTACCGGGTCCATTCCTGCGCAGACGGAGCGGATGCCTTACAGGAAATCGCCGAGCTGCTGCCCGACCTTCTCGTCCTCGACGTCATGCTCCCCGGCGTGAGTGGATACGAGATCGCGAGGACGTTGCGGAAAACCGGCTGTCGCATTCCCATTCTCATGCTCACGGCAAAAGGGCAGGAGATCGACAAGGTCGTCGGGCTTACCGCTGGAGCCGATGATTACGTGACAAAGCCCTTCGGTATCAACGAATTGATCGCCCGCATCGAGGCGCTCCTGCGGCGCTCGCGGCATTGGGGTGAACCGGCGGGAGACAAGCCCGAAACAACGCCGAAATCCATCGAGGTGGGTCGGGCCACGATAGAACCGGGCTCCTACGAACTGCATCTCGGGGAGAAAACGATCGCCCTCACCCCGCGCGAGATGGAGTTGCTCATTTTTCTCCATCAGCATCGCGGTCGCGTTCTCAGCCGCGACCGCATCCTCGAAGTCGTCTGGGGCGTGAAGTATTTCGGCACGACGAGAACTCTTGATCAATGTGTCGCCCAGATAAGGAAGAAGATCGGTGATGACGGAAGGACGCCGGAGTTCCTGCTGACGGTGCACGGGGTGGGGTATAAGCTGGTGTAGATTTTCTCACCGCCCCGCCGCCTCCTCCACAGCCTCGGCTTCCTCCTCTTCATCGTGGTAGTATTCCTTCGGTCGATAGAGTTTTGCGACGATCAGAAACAAGATCGCGGCAGCCAGCATGAGGCCGGTGAAGAACCAGAAGTAGGCGGCACCCTCAAGCCGCACCTGCCCGCCGACAAAATACTCACGGGTGATCTGCGGGCCCCTGGCAGCGGCTTCGGCTTCGGTGGGCAGGCCGAGTTCTTTTCGCCGGGAATCGAGCCAGGGCTGCCCGGGACGAAATTGATCAAAAAAGCGTGTGAACGCCGACGACGCGCTCAGTTCAGGTCGACCGATCGTTAGGATGGCTCCCTGATCCCAGGGAGTCGTCAGTTTTCCGTCCGGTCCGGAACTCCAGATTCGGAGGTTATTCCGGTTGATGAGGTGGTAATGATAGGGATTGCCCCAGGGGTCGATGACGGCCGCCGCGAGGGATTTTCCCTCACCTGCGGGAAGTGCGGTGAATGCGTTGCTCTCGATCTTCAGCGAGACCGTCTCGAGGATGCCATCCAGTTCGCTCCGCCCGCGAAACTGGATCCCGGTTCGTTTACCCTCGGCGTCGAAACTCAGGACGATGTCGTCCTCGGTCCCGATCTTTCCATCGTAACCGCCATGCGAGGCTTCGCTCCCCGTCGCTCTAACTTCGGCGATGGGGCTCTCGATCTGGATGAAATGATTGATCTGGGCGGTGACCTGATTCCCAAGGGAAACCGCGACGAGCCAGAGCGACATGATGACCGATTTCATTGACTTCGGAGCCTGCGTATAACTGAATTCGAGGCTCACGATGGAGACCATCACCTCCGCCGCGGTGAGTGCCACGAACGCCACCAGTTGCCAGGAGATCGAAGGCGTTTCTCCGGCGTCGATCTTCATCTGGGCGATCGCGACGAGACTGAACGCGATCACCATGATGAAAAGGCCGATCGCGATCTTTCGCAGGGGAGTGAGGCTATAAACCCGGTCGACGAGCGGGTAGACCACATACGAAAAGAGCGGGATGAAGGTGAGAATCAAAATCGGATTGAGCGCCTGGATCTGACTGGGAAGCCACTCGATGCCGAGCCAGTTGAGATCCATGTTTTCCGACTGGAGCACCCACGAGGAGCCGCTTTGATCAAAGAGCGACCAGAAGACCGCGACGAAGACGTAGATGGCACAGAGTTTGCCGATCGCTTTGAGTCCCTCTCCGCTGACGAGCTCGCGCAGAAACGAGCCGCCTTTGGCCGGGATATGAATAAATTTCCATCGCCCCATCCAGAAGACCAGAGTGGCGAGGGCCATGAGAAATCCGGGGACCCCGAAGGCCCAGTGCGGTCCATACCACTCCAGGAGCCAGGGGGTGAGCAGGGTCGAGACAAAAGCACCGAGGTTGATCGACCAGTAGAACCAGTTAAAAATGCGCGGGATGAGATCCCGGTTGAGGCTTCCGAATTGATCCCCCACATGCGCCGAGACGCAGGGTTTGATCCCGCCTGAACCGATCGCGATGAGCCAGAGCCCGGCGACGAGCCAGGTGCCGGCCTCCCCGGCCAGGCCCATCAGGGCGAGGGCGCCGTGACCGAGGCAATAGACCACCGAGAGCGCCATGATGATTCGGTACTTTCCAAAGAAAAGATCCGCGAGGAGAGCTCCGAGAATGGGCGTCAGATAAACCAGCGAGACAAACTGATGAAAGTTCTCCGTTGCCTCGGCATCGCTCATGCGTTCTCCGACAGCGTTCCCCATGAGCCAGAGATAGTTCACCATGAAGACCGTGAGAATGGTCCTCATGCCATAAAAGCTGAAACGCTCGGCGGCCTCGTTCCCGATGATGTAGGGGATGCCAGGAGGCATTCCTTTTATTTGCAGGGCGGACGAGGCGTAGGGGCGTTGATCGTTCATAGGAATTCGTGGGTCAGAAGCTCCATCCGGGCGCTGTAGCCTGTGTGAGTTGGGCTAACGCCCCTATCCTAGACGATGCCGATCCCGGGACAATCCCGAATTCCACTTCCTTCTGCACGCCGGTCCCGAAACACAAGTGAGAGCGGTTTTCTCCCATTGCTCAACCTTTACTTACTATAAATATTAAGCGATCTTGCGGGTTATGGTTATTTCCGGAACACGATCAACGAGGAGCACCCGACTTCTCTGGTTCGTCGCACTGACTCTCTCCGCGCTCGGCCCGGCCGCTGCCCAGAATGGAATCGAGCCCTTTGATCCCCGCACCATCGTCTTCATTGGCAGTTCCAGCATCGACTTCTGGAAAACCCTTCCAGAAGACTTTGCGGGTGAAAAGGTGATCAATCTCGGCGTAGCGGGGACGACCTACTCCTACCTCGTCGATCATGCCGGGGAATGGGCCGCCGAGTATCCGGCAGATCGCTACGTGATCTATTCCGGCGACAACGACATCGCCTGGCTGCAATCACCAGAGAAAGTCGCGCACCAGTTCCGGGAAGTGGCCGGCATCCTGAGGGCGGCGCTTCCCGGGGTCCATATTCTCGTGATCTCGATCAAGCCCAACCTCATTCCCACGCGCCGGGTTCGAATCGGGGCCGTGCGCAAGGCGAATGCCCTGATTGCTGCCGAAACCGCCGCCATCGGCCACGCCACCTATGTCGATGTGCACACGCCGATGCTCGACCGGAACGGCAGACCACGGGCCGAACTGTTCACTATTGATGGCATTCACATGAACGAAAGGGGCTACCGCGTCTGGCGGGATGTCCTCTTGCCGCTCCTCAATCCTCCGGCCGAGCCAGCGGTGAAGCTCGTTACGAAACCCAATTAGCCCTCGATCGTCTTCCTCGCCCAGGCCGCTGCTCCCATGACGCCGGCATCCTCTTCGAGTTCCGCCGTGACGATTTTGAAGCTCTTTTTATAAGGTCCGAGAACCCGGGCCGCCGCTGACTTCCTGACCGTCTCCAGGTAGAGTTCGGGCATCGCTTCGACGAGTCCACCGCCGAGCACGATGACGTCGGGCGCGAGGAGATGCACGATCGTCGCGACCCCACACCCGAGGAGTGTCGCGGCGCGGCGGACGATGTCTTCGATCGCCGTATCCCCCGCTTCGATTGCCTTCGCGAGCGCGCCACTCGTAATCTTTGAAATGTCGGTCCCGCAGGCTCTTAATAGATGAGGAGCTTGTCCGCGGTAGGCGGCGCGGGCCGCTTCGGCAGCGATTTTGAGACGGGAACATTCCGTCTCCAGGGTCGTGCCATCCTCGCCGTTTCCGGAGGTCTCGGGGAAAAGGGGAATATGACCGAGCTCCATGCAGGAAAGATAGGCACCCTGGAGAAGCCGTCCGTTGACGACGGCCCCGGCGCCGATTCCTGTTCCGGGGAAAATGCCCACAGCACAGCGCGCGCCGCGCGCCGCACCTTCCGTATATTCCGCGTAAACGCCGGCGTCGACGTCATTGCAGATCACGGTGCGGCATCCGAAGGCTTTGCCGAGATGGGCCTCAACGGGCACTTTGCTCCAGCCGAGATTCGGCGCTTCGACGATCTCCCCTTTTTCGGAATTGATCGGTCCGGGGCATCCCACCCCGATACCGGCGATTTGGCCCGGTTTGACGCCCGCGTCCGAGAGCGCCTCTTCGATGAGTGTGACCATGCGGGCGAGGCCGTCTTTGGCGCCCCTTGCCCCGAGTGTTTTCTGTTTTGCCCCTCCCAGGGTCTGGTAGCCGTCGTTAAAAATCTTTACGAGCATTTTGGTGCCCCCGAGGTCGAAACCGACCCAGACGCGTCCAGGGTAGAGTGCCTTTTTCTTGATCATGAAATGTATTCTTTTGCGGTTCTCCGGGCCCAGAGGTCGGATTCGATGATCTCATCAAGTCCGGGCCGGCTCACGGTTTTGTGACGGGACATCGTCTCAGCGACGGTGTCCCAGATTCCGGGAAAGCTCAAGTGACGTTCCAGGAAAGCACTCACGGCGACCTCATTCGCGGCATTCATCACGGCGGGGAGAGTGCCCCCCGTTTCCCCCGCTTCTTTGGCGAGCGTCAGTGCGGGGAAGTCCTCCCAGCGCGGTGCTTCGAATTCGAGCCTTGCGAGTTGGGCAAAATCCAGCGGCGGCAGGGTGTTCGGGACCCGCTCGGGCCAGGTCACGGCGTATTGAATCGGGAAACACATGTCCGTCGTGCTGAGTTGCGCGAGGATGGATCCGTCGATGAACTCGACCATGCTGTGAATAATGCTCTGGGGGTGGACAATGACATCGACGCGTTTCATTTCGATGTCGAAAAGCCAGCGGGCTTCGATCATTTCAAGGCCCTTGTTAAAAAGTGTCGCCGAGTCGATCGTGATCTTGCGCCCCATTTCCCAGGTCGGGTGCTTCAGCGCCTGTTCTATCGTCACGGCGGATAATTCAGAGGCAGGGAGCCGTCGGAAAGGGCCTCCCGAAGCGGTCAGGATGAGCCGGGAGACTTCCTTCGAATCGTTACCGGCGAGGCATTGGAAAATCGCATTGTGCTCGGAATCGACCGGCAGGACCTTTACGCCCTTTCGCTTCGCGGCAGCCATGACGATTTCTCCGGCCATGACGAGGATTTCCTTGCTTGCCACGGCGATGTCCTTGCCTGCTTCAATTGCGGCGAGGGCGGGACGGAGGCCGGCGACGCCGACAATGGCGATGAGAACAAGATCTGCCTCGGGCAGGGTCGCGAGCTCGATAAGTCCCTCTTCACCGGTATGGAGAGTGACATCCGAAGGCACAACTGATTTCAGCTTATCCAACCCTGTCGGGTCGCAGAGGCAACCCTGTTTGATGCCGAATTCATTGATCTGGCCCGCCAGGGAATCGACGCTGCTGTTCGCGGCAAGACCGACGAGGGTCATTCGTCCCGGTAGGTCACGCGCGACCTTGAGAGAGCTCTCCCCGATCGAACCGGTCGAGCCGAGAACCACCACTTTTTTGGGTCGGGAACCTTCAGACATCAGTTTGCTTTCGCGGGGCTCAGTTGAAAACGAGAAGGTAAAGGTAGAAAACCGGAGCCGTGAAAATGACCGAGTCAACGAGATCGAGAAAACCTCCGATCCCGGGCATGATATGGCCGCTGTCCTTCACTGCAAGGCTGCGCTTGAAGATGGATTCGGCCAGATCCCCGAGCACCGCGACGAGGGCGAGGAGAAGACCGAGGACCCCGGCATGAACTGCCGTGATGATAGGAATGCGGTCCCCCGCCAGAAAGTAAAAGGCATAACTGCCGGCCACGGCGAAGACGAGTGCACCCCAGAACCCCTGCCAGGTCTTTCCGGGGCTGATCTGCGGGACAAGCTTGTCTTTTCCGATCGCGGAGCCCACGAGATAGGCACCCATGTCGGTGAGTTTTGTCACTGCCACGAGGTAAACGAGATAGAGCACGGAGGACGATCCGAGCGCGGGCAGAAGGAGAATTTTCGGAATAAAACTGAAGAGCAGAACGCAGTAGGTGAATCCGAAGAGCGTTGCCGCCATTTCGTCAAACGAGCGATAGCCTTCCAGCGGCGAGCGCAGACGGGTCAAAACCATGAGGATCGATAGGATGGCGAGGGCGATGCCATCGAGCTGCCCCAGCCAATCGGCTTGAAGGCCCCATAACGGTGAAAACAGCAGGCAGAGATAACCACCGCTGACGAGGAAAGCCAGCCGGCGAAACCGCCGGAAGCCGGCTTCGGGAAAGAGCCGGAAATACTCAATCAGGGCTCCCAGAGAAAGGATGGAAAAAAGGGCGAGGAAGATCCAGCGCTCAGAATACCAGAGCGCGACGCCGACCAGGGTGACGAGAAAAATGGTGCTGGCCGACCGGTTTAGCAGCGTGCGGCGCTTCATGGAAGCATCGGATGGTGGAGCCGGGGAGTCGGTCGATTCGGCGGCGGGTGTGTCCGGCATACTGGTGGGGTGTTCTGGATGAATAGGAAACAGGCAAGGAATCCCCTTGGCAATCACTAAATGGGACATTCCTACTCTAAACGGCGGATGGTCGGGAGAGCATGAAGCTGGCGGGGCCCGGGAAGGTCGGAAGGCTCCCACCCGGAAGGCTCCCACCGAAACACTTGCAGAGCCGCCCAATGTGCCCGATTACTCAGGAGTATGGCCAAGAAACCAGTCGTTTTTATTATTCGGGATGGATGGGGTGACAATCCGGCAGGACCGGCGGGAGCGGAGCGCTACGGCGACTGCCCGCGTCTTGCGACGATCCCGTTCACCCGGGAAATGCATAAAAACTACCCGGTCGCGCATCTTAGTTGCAGCGGCATGGATGTCGGCCTGCCCGAGGGACAAATGGGGAACTCCGAGGTCGGACACCTTAACCTCGGCGCGGGACGCATTGTTTACCAGGATTTTACCCGCATCAACAAAGCCATCGCCGACGGCGATCTCGCCACCAATGCCACGCTTGTGGAAGCCTTTGGAAAAGCGGCGAAATCGCGCCTCCACCTCATTGGACTCGTTTCCGACGGCGGGGTCCACAGCCATCAGGATCATCTCGTTGCTCTTGCCTCGACGGCAAAAGCGGCGGGGGTGAATGACATCATGGTTCATGCCATCACCGACGGTCGGGACACTTCACCGACCGGCGGGGCGAAATATTTAAGCTATTGTGAGGACAAACTCGCCGCCTCCGGAGCAAAAATTGCGACGGTGATCGGCCGCTATTTTGCGATGGATCGCGACAAGCGATGGGACCGCACCAAGCTGGCCTGGGACGCGATTGTCCTCGGAAAAGGCGAAGCAAGAGCGATCCTCGCTTCCGAAGCGGTCGCGGATCAGTATCGGAATGACGTCACCGATGAATTCATGAAGCCCATGGTCTTCGAGGCGATCGATGAACAGCGGGTTCGCGACGGGGATGTTATACTCTTTTTCAACTTCCGAGCGGACCGCTCGCGCCAGCTCAGTCTCGCCTTCCTTCGGGACGACTTCAGTGGCTTTGACAGAGGCGTGCAGCCAAAGGTGAGTTATTACACCCTGACCGAATACGACGAAACCTACGGTTGCCCGGTCGTGTTCCCCACGGTCGAATTGAAAAACACCCTCGGCCAGGTCGTGGCCGAAGCGGGGCTCACGCAACTTCGAGTGGCCGAAACCGAGAAATACCCGCACGTCTCCTTTTTCTTCAACGGCGGCGTTGAGGCACCCAACTCCGGGGAGGACAGGCAGATGCTGCAATCGCCGCAGGACTGTGCCACTTATGACGAGAAGCCCGAAATGTCGGCAAAGGAAGTAACCGAGACGATCCTCAGTCGCGCGGCCGACTACGACATGATCATTGTGAACTATGCCAATCCCGACATGGTCGGCCACACCGGCAATGTCCCCGCCGCGATCAAAGCGGTGGAGTGCGTCGATCACTGTGTGCAGCAGGTCGTCGAGAAGGTCCTCTCCCTCGGCGGCAAGCTGCTCATCGCCGCCGACCACGGCAACTGCGAGGTCATGATCAATGAGGACGGCTCACCCCAGACCGCCCACACAACGAATCCGGTGCATTTGATTTATGTCGGCGATGACGCTGATCACATGATTCTTCATGACGGAATACTCGCCGATATTGCGCCGACGATTCTTGGCTTGTTAGGCCTCAAGCCGCCGGTGGAGATGACCGGGAAGTCGCTGCTGGAGGCGAAGGGGTAGGGGTAAGGGGAACTCCGGTGCCTGCTTCTGCCCGTTGATGAAAGCAGTTGTGTGATGCTGCAGGACAGGCAACTTTCAGCATGGAGCATTGACTTCTCATTCATGCGGAAAAGGTTGCGCCGTCGCTGATTGCCGGAGGAAGTCTGCTTCGGGGATTCGCTTCGAAATGAGATCACTTGACGATGCCATTGCTACTGTTGTCGAAGCTCTGTGTGCCCGCCAGCGCGAGGATGGGAGCTGGCATTTCCAGTGCGAGTTCGATCCTTCTCTCACCGCGCTCTTCATTTTACTACGGCATTCTCTGGGCTGGCAGGACGAAGCGCTTGACGCTGAAATGGTCCGCTATCTCCGGCACGAGGAACTTGCGGACGGCGGTTGGGGTGGCAGCCCTGATTCCGGGCCGAGCCTCGACATTACTGTACTTTGTTACGCAGCTCTCAGGGCCGCCGGCGTGCCGACGGGAGACAAGGCTCTCGCCAGCGCCAGGGGGGTGATCAGGGACTTGGGTGGACTCGGCGGCATCGGGATAATCCCGCGGCTGATACTCTGGGCGCTCGGCCAGATCCCCCGGCGTGCCCTGCCTTATGTATCGCCCCGATTAATCAACCTTCCACGGTGGATGCATCTTGATAGACTCGGAATGCTGGCGCTCGGGGTGGTGCCATTCAGTCTGCTTGATGACGAACGCGTGCGTTGTTTGCCGGAGGATTACGGCATCGCCGAACTTGAGCCGCAGAATGTCTGCTGGAGATCGAATCCCCGTCACAAGCTGGCACCGCCCCTTTCAGGAGGGAGGTTTTGGTTGGTCGCGGGTAAACGGGTCTTGTGGGTCTGGCTGGATCTAATGGGCCGGGTGCTTCATGCGGTGGACCATATTTTTCCGCCTCTTAGGGCACGCACGGTGGTTCGGGAATGGATCCTCGATCATCAGGGGACAGATGGCACTTTTGGGGAAGGTCTCGCGCCCAGCCTGATTAATTTTCTCGCTCTGGCAGGCCATTGCGGGGAGCAGATCCCGCAATCGGTTGACCGCGGGATGCAGACGTTGCTGTCTTGGGCCGTATCCGATGAACGAGGCACCTGGATGCCGTTTGCGCTCAGTACAACCCATGACACGGCGCGCGTTATCGAGGTGTTGAGGGATTTTTCAGTCGCGCGAGTCCCGGTCGAGGCGGGGGTCAGGTGGCTCCAGGCCCATCAGGCGGGAAAACCCGGATTCTGGTGCGTCCCCATTAATCATCGAACACGACCAGGAGGATGGGCGTTTGGTCGGGAAAATCCCTGGCTGGTCGATACCGACGACACCGCCATAGTGCTCAACTCTGTGCGTGGCTTGCCCTCGATGGATCATGATGCCTGGCAGCGCGGCCTTGACTGGCTCCTGGCCATGCAGGGGCGGGATGGTGGCTGGGCAGGATTCACCTGCGACTTTGGTCCGATTCGAACCTTGTTTGCGACACTGACCGATCCCGGGGTGGCGGCCAGTTTGGAGGGGGACGACGACATCACGGCGCGGGTTTTGATTTTGTTAGGCCCCTTGCAGAACAGGGCGGAGGATCCCGGGGGGTGCGTCGGGTCGGCGGTGGCCAGCGGAGTGCGTTTTCTGTGGATGCGACGTCAGTTGGACGGGACCTGGACCGGCCGGTGGTGGGTGAACCGCGTCTATGGAACGGCGCAGGTGATCGAGGCACTGGTGGTATGCGGGCAGGGTGACGATCCCCGCATCGTGGAATCGGCCCGCTGGCTCGAATCGGTGAGGAACCCGGACGGCGGATGGGGGGAGTCGAAACGAGGCTACCACACCGGTCGCTTTGAACCCGGGCCGAGCAACCCCCTGGCCACTGCCTTCGCGGTGCGTGCGTTGATCGCCTCGGGTTTCACCAACGGCGGAATCCTGCGGGCGGCAGTCGATTTTCTGTTGGCTGCGCAGGAGCAGAATGGCCTGTGGGTGGACCCTGGATGGAACGGAGTTTTTCTCCCGGGGGCAAGCTATATTCGCTATGAGCCCAGTGCCTTTGTCCTTGGCGCTTTGTCCATGGCGAGGGACCACTTCCAGAGGGCGGAGAAAAACGACTGAACGTGAAAGGGTATCTAGTGGCGGACGGGCGGGCGTTTGATGAAGTTCTGCAGTCGCCGGATGATATTGAGGAAAGGAAGTTTGTCACGATTGACCGCTACTTCTGGCTTGAAACGTTGCGGTGTCGCTCGGTGATTGTCGGGGAGTGAGCCGGATTGCACCCCTGAACGAGTTTGTATATTTGGATTGACGTCGCAAGAGGCTCTGATGGACAACTTGCAGGAGAACGGAAAAGAATTAACTTACCTCCATGGAAAACTCAGAGTCACCGGAACCGGTCTCAAAGCCGAAAGTGAGTATACTTATCCGGGTGATTCTTGGGGTTTGCGGGATCGTTGTGATGGCGGGCGGGATTCGCCAAATGGCCGACGGTTTGGGGATCGGATCGGGGATGTCCCGGGAGGTTAAGCAATTGTTGGCGGAATCGGACGCGGCGCTTGAAGAGGCGAACCGGTTGGGACAGGAGGCATCTCCTATTTTTCAGGATCTGCTCAATAAAATCGATAGTGACGGCCTCGACGTAGTCCGATCCCAAATGAAAGAGTCGGCGCAGAAATCGGGTAGCCTGATGGGACAGGCGGCGACCTCGTTTCAGGCCGCTGCAAAAAAACTCGACGAAGCGGTCGCTCTGAAACCTGACAAAAGTATAATTGAGTATCTCATGCTGAAATCCCAGAGCTACGGGAAGTTTGCCGGAGCGCGTAGTCTCAACGAGGAGATCGCCAGGATGGTGATGGACGGATCGATCCCGACGATCAACGACTTGACACCCAAAGTCCTGGACGCGGCCCGGCGAAGGGACGAAATGGAAGCCGCAGCGGTCGAGATTGCGGCCAATGCCGAAGTAATTGCCGCGAAGAAAAAGGGATGACCACGGGGGAATTACTTTTCTCAGCCTCTGCTCCTACCCCGCTAAACGCTACGACTGAGGTGGACCATTACTTCCATCTTCCGAATCCCGGGTCGGGCTATCGCACCGGCCAGAAGAGCAGGATCAGCGGAATGGCGATAACAACGACGATTAGCGAGAGAGGAGCCCCAAGCCGGGCATAGTCACCAAATCGGTATCCCCCGGGTCCCATCACGAGTGTATTACACTGATGCCCGATGGGGGTGAGGAAGTCACATCCCGCTCCTACCGCGACGGCCATGAGGAACGCATCTGGTCGCATCTGCAGGTCGGTGGCGAACGTCGCGGCGATCGGTGCCATGACGAGCACGGTGGCGGCGTTGTTGAGGAAGGGGGTCGCGGCCATCGCTGCGACGAGGATCAATCCGACAGCGGCCCAAGGCGGCATACCTGCAGCCACCGATGAAAGCCAGTGTGAAATGAGCTGCGTACCTCCGGTTTCCTGCAAGGCCCCGCTCACAGGGATAAGCGCTCCTAACATCACTAAAATTGGCCATTCGATATGTTCATAAGCAGCGCGGATCGAGAGTGTACCGGTGAGGAGGACGAGGGTGGCCGCACCAAAAAAAGCCACTGTTGCAGTCACCTGACCGAAGGCGGTGAGTGCCATCGCTCCGGCGAGGATCGCCACGGGGATGAGGCCGCGGCGCACACTGCCGAGATGAATGGTGCGCTCTGCGAGAGGCAAACAACCGAGATCTCCGAGACGCTCGGGCAGGATGTCGAGCGGTCCCTGAAGGACAATGACATCACCCGCAAGGAGTTTTGTGTCACGCAGTCCCTTCGTGAGCTGCTCTCCCGAGCGCGAAATCGCGAGGAGATTCACTCCGTGGCTCTCGTGCAGGGTCATTTTTCCCGCAGTGCGATTGACGAGAGGGGAGTTCGCGGTGACGACCGCCTCGATCACACCGATGTCTTCGTTTCGGGTCTCCGTGACCGCAGTGCGATTTTGACCGTCGAGTTCGAGGCTCGCCGTGACGATGGCACGTTCGAGCTGTTCCGGGTCGCCCTTGAGAAAGAGCGTGTCGCCCTCCTCCACCGTCGCTCCACGGAGTGCGACCTTGGAACGATTCTCGCCGCGGAGAATGGCCGTGATCTCGATCTCGTCCTGATGGTCGGTCCGGAATTCCGCCGCCGTTTTCCCTATCGCGCTCGAGGTCGGTGTCACGATCGCCTCCGTCGTGTAGTCTGTGATATTGAGAGACTCACCCATCGTCGGCACGGCACGGCGATCACGAGGGAGGAGGCGGTAGCCGAAGTGCAGAAAGATTAGGCCCGCCAGCGAAAGCCCTAGTCCGACGTAGGCGAAGTCAAACATGGCAAAAGGCTCGCCCGTCATTTGCTCGCGCACGCGGGATACGATGATATTCGGCGAGGTTCCGATCAGGGTGATTAGCCCGCCGAGAAGCGAGCCGAAGGACATCGGCATGAGAAAAACCGAGGGGGAAGTCTCCGATTTCTTAGCCATCTTCAGCGCGGCCGGCATTAACATCGCGAGGGCGCCAATATTTTTGACCATCGCCGAGAGCAGGGTCACCGAACCAACGAGGACCGTCAGTTGCCAGCGCACCCGATGGACATGAGCGCTGACAAAGCGCAGTCCGCTTTCGATGATGCCCGATTGCGCGATCGCCGCGCTCAGGACCAGCGCGCTCGCGACGATGATGATGATGTCGTCGCTGAATCCGGAAAACGCTTTATCTGCCGACACCGTTCCCGCCATGATCGAGGCGAGAAGTGCGAGGATCGCGACCAGATCGTAACGCAGTCGTCCCCACAGGAAAAGTACCATTGTCCCGCCAAGAATCCCGAAGGCGAGGATCTGGGGTGTAGTCATTTGTCAGGTTGAGGAAATGAAGCATCGTAACGGCGGATTGATGGAGAGGCAAGGAGGAACGGGTTTTTAGGTGGCGAGACGACGGCACAAATAAGTGTGTGGATATCCCGTTATTTTCTGACAGTATCGTGCCCGTATGCGCGAGATTCCCTACATTCACGAACGTGGTCAACTGCCTCGTTCCCTCCTTTCCATCCCCGGGCTTGCCGCGCTGGAGGGTGCCGGACTCGATGAACTGCTTGAGCACGCGACCCTTCTCGAATGTTCGCCCGGCGACAAGATTCTGAACGAGGGCGATCCGAGTGCCGCCTTTTTCATCCATCTGCGCGGACAACTGATCGTCGTCAAGAGAGGGGAAACCATTGCCGTGATCCGCGAGCCCGGGGAGATCATCGGCGAGCGCAGCCTTCTCGACGGGCAGCCGCGCAGCGCCACCGTGGAAGCGGTCTCGGCAGCGCTTCTTTTGAAAGTGCGGCCCGGTTTTGCCGAATCGCTAGATCCGATGCAGCGACTTCGCGGGGAGGCTGTCGCCTTCCGTTTTCTTGCCGGCCAGCTTGCCCGCCGTCTCGCTGATACGTCACAGAGGCTCGCGGAAAAGGATAGGGAATCAGGGGTTTATCGGCTGTGAGGCCATGTCGTCACCCGGGACGGCGCGGGTTTCAGCTCCCGGAAGAAGATCAGCCGGGGCGCCGCCTCGCCATGCTTCAGCCTCTTTTCAGGGAGCTTGCTTCACATTTCCCTCTCCCGGAATTTCCCTGCAAACTGAAAGACCTTCGGGCGTCTTACCGTAAAAAAGTGCCATGAACTATCTTTCGCTCGGTCTATTCTGTATCTGGGTCCTCACCGAGGTTCTTTCGGCGCAGGAATTGCCGAACACGGCGGCAAATTCTGCGACTGCGGTGGCATTCGTTCCGGGCGGGTCTTTCGCGAACCGGCTTGTCGAGGCGGCGCTTTTCCGGACGACGCAGAAAGAGCGCTACGACCCGGCTTATGTAGTGCTCGACTATCCCGGCGGTGATGTCCCGGCGGGCACAGGTGTCTGTACGGATGTCGTGATCCGCTCCTATCGGGCGCTCGGGATCGACCTTCAGCCGCTTGTCCATGAGGACATGAAAGCATCTTTCTCCGCTTACCCGAAACAATGGGGACTGAAGCGCCCTGACAAAAACATCGATCACCGGCGTGTCCCGAATCTGGAGACTTTTTTCAAACGCCACGACGGTGAGGTAAGCGACGGGCAAGGAGCGGAGTTCCTGCCCGGCGATCTCGTGACCTGGGATCTAAACGGAAACGGGCTCTGGCACATCGGCATTGTCGTGGGGCCGGATGCCTTTGTTCACAACATCGGGGCCGGACCCGTTTTGGAAACGGGGCTGCGGCAGTGGACAGTGGTGGGTCACTACCGCTATCACCCGGTGAAGGATTGATCCGCCGATCCTAAAACTTATAACCTAAAACTCCCCTTCAGTTCGCCTTTTTCATCGCCGCGAGCAGTTGATAGGTCTGCAACTGTTGCACATAGAGTTCGGCTTTCTCGCGCGCTCCGGTCCAGACGACGGAACTGCCCAGCTTGTGGACTTCCATCATGAGGGCCTCGGCTTTTTGCTGGGGGTAACCGAAGACCCGCTTGAGGACTAGCGTGACGAAGCTCATCAAGTTAACGGGGTCGTCATAAACAATGACGTTCCACGGGCTGTCGAGATCGGTCTCGGTCTCGGCTCGGGTGATGGTGATTTCGTCGATGTCAGGTGTCATCGTTGGGAAAAGATGTCAAATGGCCCGGAGGTGGGAGGAACCACCTCCATTTTCGTCGCGATCTCCGCGCAAGGCAACTGAGACATAGGGCAGGGCCGCCCGGAAAACGGAGAGGACTGCTTCTGCGCTGCCCGCCTGGTCACGATAACCGGTCCGGGGCAGGCCGGATTCAAGTTCGAACCAGGCGTAAGCGCTGAGGGCTGGGCCGAGGGGGAGGTGATACAGGGCGGATTGCAGGGCAAAGAGGGTGGTGGTGTGGCCGCGGGCTTCTCCCCGGGCGATCCTGTCGGCAAAACGCTGCCATTCGCGGTTCGCGCGCATTTCCGATTTTCCATCGAGAAAGGCACTCGCGACCTTCAGGCTGCGGGACCGGAGCGACTCCGTGAGGGCGGCATCGAGAAGGGTGTCGGCGGCCTCGATGCCATCGAGGTGGTAGGAGGCGGCACAGCGATAGACTTCAAGGAAAGCGCCAACGAGATGGGGGGCAAACCAGTTGTCGAGCCAAATAGTCCAAGCGGCGGAGAGGTCCCCTCGATCATCCCACATAAACGTGGCAGGTGACCCGGGATGCACCCCGAGCTGTGAAATGAGACGGGCAAGGGCAAATCCCCCGGCGTCGTCCGCAT
>JAGNMT010000385.1 GCA_017991025.1 Verrucomicrobiales bacterium | reverse complement strand
ATCAGCCGGAGCTTGCTCGATCTTCAATAATCTGGTGTATAGGACGCGTCGCAAAAAATCGACTCCTGGTGAACCCGAATTGATTCGCCCCTTGAAAGCTGCCGTATTCTTCTCCGGAGCACGGGAAAGCAGCTTTAATCAGGTTGTGACCTTCAGCCTTGATCTCGGATGGAGCGACATCCTGGTGGTCGAGTGAGCAGTCCCGCTAATTCTCAAGCCCGTTCTCAGATGCTTCAAGAAACGCGACAACCCCTTATGCACCGACCCGAACAGTTCTCCCCGGGAGATTCCGATATCCCGAAGCCACGAACCGTGACCCAGCCAGAGGAAGGAAGTGCACGCATACCCGAGCAGAAGAAAGCCCGCTCCCCGGATCTTCGACACGCCGTCCGGATATAATGACATGAGACGTTCACGGTGGAACCGGACATGCCCCGCTTCGTCTCGCAAGATCAGCCGGCACATGCGGGCGATGGGTTCGTCATCACAATGACGGTGGACCGATTGGTAGTAGGCCGTGCTTACGATTTCCACGATGAGAAGCATGAGCATTTCAAACTGGGCTCCGATCGCGCGCCGACAGAGGTTGAAGCAGCGGAACCCGAAACTGTCCGTGATGAACGTGCCGTTCAAGCGCCGCACCGCTCCGCCCAGCAATCGCGAGTGTTCCGCTTCTTCCCGGAACCAGAGGTCAACGACGCAGCGGACCTCTTCGTCCGTTGCTCTGAGCGCTTCCGCATCGCGGGCGATCAACCGGCATGGGCCGCCCCCGTCACCGAGTTGGTATTCCGCCAGCGTCGCGGCGAGAGCGCGGCGTTTCTTTTCCGGGAGATGCAGCGGAGCGTCCCAGTCGGGTTCGATGCGGTTGAGACGATTGGTGGTTCCGAAGTGGTTGATCCACTTTTGCAGGTTCATGGGCATGGGATGGTTTTTCATGTGGGTGATGTCCTTTCCAGACATCACCAACCTGCTCCCCGACCATGAAAACCGAATGAAACAACCGTGAAATCGCGATGAAATGTCACCCTGCAGGCACCACTTCGGTGAGAATCAAATCATCGAGGGTCTGGCGCGCGCGGATCACGTGCGCCTTGTCCCCGTCGACGAGAATCTCCGCCGGGAGCGGGCGTGAATTATAATTTGAGGCCATTACAAATCCGTAGGCTCCCGCGCTGAGCAGGGCGATACGGTCGCCGGTCTTGATCACGGGAATTTCACGATTCTGTGCGAAGAAATCCCCGCTTTCACAGACTGGTCCGACGATATCGACCACCTCGGTCTCGTTTGTCGTCGGCTCTTTCAGCGGGGCGATCTCGTGGTGACCTTCGTAAAGAACAGGACGGATGAGATCGTTCATCGCCGCATCGACGATCTTGAAAGTCTTCGCCGAACCTTTCTTTTCGTAAAGCATCTCGGTGATAAGGACACCGGCATTACCGACCATGAAACGTCCCGGTTCGAGAATGATTTTCAGTCCGAGCGGCTTCAAGCGAGGGACCAGTTGCCCGGCATACTCTTCGATCGTGAGCGGCGTTTCGTCCCTGTCATCCCACCATCCGGAATCTCCGCTCGCGAGGCTGTCCTGATAGACAATACCCATGCCGCCGCCAATGCTGAAAAATTCGATGCCGTAGAGCGCCTTCAGTTCTTCAACAAGCGGGAGGACCTTGTCAACGGCCTCGACAAAGGGACTCACCGAGGTAAGCTGCGAGCCGATGTGCATCTGCAGTCCGCGAATTTTCACGTTCGGAAGAGCTGCGGCACGCGCGTAGGCTTCACGTATGATGGAAAAATCGATCCCGAATTTATTCTCACTCTTGCCGGTCGAGATGTATTTGTGCGTTTTGGCATCAACGTTTGGATTCACCCTCAGGGCGATGGGAGCGACGAGCCCAAGGCTCCCGGCTACTTCGCTGATAAAGGCGACTTCAGCTTCGCTTTCGGCGTTGAAAGAATAGATCCCTTTCTTCAGGCCGGCGACAATCTCGGCGCGGGTCTTTCCGACGCCGGCGAAAGTGCATCGGCCCGGATCGCCACCCGCTTTCTCGACGCGAAAGAGCTCCCCTTCGGAGACAATGTCAAAACCCGCACCTTCTTTGGCGAGCAGACTCAGGATCGCGAGATTCGAGTTCGCCTTGGTCGCGTAACAGATGCGGCAATCCAGTTCGCCCATCGATTCAGCGAGGCGGCGATAGTGATCGAGGATCGTGGCCTTGCTGTAAACGTAAAGGGGCGTGCCGTGTTGAGAGGCGAGAGATTCAAGGTCCACTCCCTCGCAATGAAGTGAACCGTTTTCGTAATGAAAGGAATGCATGGGCGCGAAGATAGCGGGGAAATGGGCCGAGGCAAGTGCCTGAGTCAGGATCGGAGCTACCCGCCGTCCACCTATTCCGTAGAGATCCTCGTCTCGTTCTTGAGCGCAGCGCTGAGCGTGTGCCAGGCGAGAGTTGCGCATTTGACGCGGGCGGGAAACTTCCGCACGCCAAGTAGCGCGGCGAGTTCGCCCAAATCAAACGGGTCAATCGCAGGCTCCTCTTTTGCCGTAAGCATTTCCACGACTTCGTGAATCTTTGCCTCGAGGGCCTGGCCGCTGAGACCTTTGATGGCAATGGTCATGATCGAGGCAGAGGCCCGGGAAATGGCGCAGCCTTCACCGGTGAACTGGACAGCTTCGACGAGTGGTCCGGTTTGCCGCACATAGATCTTGAGACGATCACCACAGAGGGGATTGTAGCCCTCGGCCTCATGACTGTGCGGAATCAACTCGCCCTCATTGCGGGGGCGCTTGTTGTGGCTCAGGATGATTTCCTGATAGAGGTCTTCGAGATTGTCCATCGTGCAGTAGAATTACGTTCCGAAGCACAGGATTGGTTCAATGACCCAACCCTCCCTGGTCGGACTGTGAGCGATACCGGGAACAGGACTCGAACCTGCACACCTTACGGCACTTGATCCTAAGTCAAGCGTGTCTACCAATTCCACCACCCCGGCGTTTCGCGGACGCTAAGTTGCCATGCCATGCGAAGAAGACAAGCGGGCAGGTGAGTAAAATGGGGCAGCCTGGCGACGGGTCCCGGAAGAGAAAGCATAGTCCGCGCCGGGACCGGCTCTATTGCATTTTCCGGTACGATCCGGGAAACTCCCGTTAACCCAAATCCAGGTTTCAAGTTTCAGGTTTCACGTTCCAAGTTCTCTGAATCAGGGTGTTACGAGACAATGCCGGAAACCCTGCTGCCTTTTCTGGACAGGCATTGCGTGGAATGCCACGACGAGGGCGTAAAAAAAGCGGGTTAGACCCCTTTCGAACCTGAAAAAGCGGGCAACTTCACGACATGGACGAGGAAAAACTGCGGCAGTTGACCATCGTCGAGCAGGGCGTCATCAACGAATGGGGGAACTTCCTCCGCAAGCTCAAGACCGATAGAATTCTCGATGAGACCATGGTCCTGCTAACCTCGAATCTCGGTAACGCCTCCAGTCACGATAACAAGAACATGCCCGTACTTTTTGCCGGCGGGGGATTCAAACACGGGCAGCACCTCGCCTTCGATCAGAAAAACAACTACCCGCTCCCGAATCTCTACCTCAGCGCTCTACAGCGTCTCGGCCTGCAGGAAGAGACCTTCGCGACGAGCACAGGGGAATTCAACGGACTGGCGGTGTGATCTCAGCCTTTCGCTCCCGTCAGCGCTGCCTTAGCTTCGGCGAATTTCACCTTGAGCTTCGTGTAACCCGAGGCTTCGTACCCGGCGGTCTTTACCGCGGCGAGGATCGCTTTTTCGCCGGGGGTCTCATCCGTGTCGACGGCGACGATGGCGGTTTTTGTTTTTATGTCCACATAGACGTCGGAGACATGGTCCAGTTTTTTAAGCTCCTGTGTGATCGACCAGGCACACCCGGTGCACACCATATCAGGTACCTTCATCTCGAAGGCGACCGAGGCCTTTTCTTCAGCATGAAGCTGCGAAACAGAGAGGGTTGAAGCGAAAAGGGCGAAAGCAAAAAAGGAGGTCAGTTTCATGGAGTATGGGGTTTGATTTCGGGAGATTCGTTGAGTAGTTCGACGACAATGCGGGAAATCGTGGAAATGGACTCCGGCTGGAGGCCGTCGACATAGCAGCGAACGGTACCCTTTCGGTCGACAATCGCAAATCGATTACTATGGATGAATTTTTCAGACATCAACTGACCCGCCTCGATCGGATTGCGGGTCAGGGGCAAAAGAAAGGTGTTCTTGACGAGGGCATCCACTTCACTCGTCTCCCCGGTCAGGAAAAACCACTTGGTCGGATCCGCATGCCAGCGCGCCGCAAACTGTCCGAGCCGCTCCGGCGTGTCGGTCTGCGGATCCACCGAGAAGGATACAAAAGCGATGTCTTTCTCGTCAACAAAGAGGCGTTGCAATTCGGCAAAGCGAGAGGAAAGAACGAGACACTCGGCCGCGCAGCTCGTGAAGATGAAATTCGCGATCCAGACCTTGCC
>JAGNMT010000384.1 GCA_017991025.1 Verrucomicrobiales bacterium | reverse complement strand
CATCAACGGCCTGTTTTTCGACCCGATCGCGGAACGGCTCATCGACACCGTTGGCGGGGCGGCAGATGTCGAAGCCGGAATCATTCGCGCGATCGGTCACCCCGAAGATCGTTTTCGCGAAGACTACCTGAGACTCCTCCGCGCCGTGCGGTTTGCGACCGTCCTCGGCTACCAAATCGAACCGGCGACCTGGCAGGCGATTCAGGCAGTTGCCGAAAAAATCACGCTGATCAGTCCCGAGCGTATCCGCGAAGAGCTCGACCGCATCTGGATGAGTCCCTCACGCCTCGCCGGTTTTGACCTGCTCATCGCGAGCGGGCTCATGAAAGCCATCCTGCCGGAGATACTCGACCTTCAGGGCTGTGAACAGCCGCCGCGGTGGCATCCCGAAGGAGATGTCTTTGTCCACACCCGGCTCATGCTCTCCCTGCTCCCGGAGAGCGCCAGCCTGCCACTCGTGCTTTCAGTTCTGTTTCACGATATCGGCAAGCCCGCCACGTATTCCTACAACCCTGACGAAGACCGAATCCGGTTTTCGGGTCATGATCATGTCGGAGCGGAAATGACCACAGAGATACTCAAACGTCTCCGATACTCCAACGCCGTCATCTCCGCCACCGTCTCGGGAGTGGCCCATCATATGCAGTTCAAGGACGTGCAGAAAATGCGCACCTCCAACCTGAAACGATTCATGGCCCGCGAGTATTTTGAAGACGAACTCGAACTGCACCGGGTCGACTGCGTCGGCAGCAACGGAATCCTCGATAACTACCACTACTTGCTGGAGAAACGCCGCGAGTTTGAGAGCGCCCCCCTGCTCCCCCCCCGCTTCATCACCGGAAGCGACCTTATCGCGAGAGGATTGGCCCCGGGGCCTGAATTTGGAAAACTCCTAGCCGAAGCACAGGATCTCCAGCTCGACAGCACGCTCACGACTCGGGAGGCAGCCCTTATCTGGCTTGAACAAAGGGTCAGTTCCACCGGGGCATGATTCAGGTGTCAGGAGACAGAAGAATCGCAAGATCGTCGGTTGACGTAGTCTGCTCCTTTGCTTCCATTACGTCATGAATCTTTTGCGCCAATGATGAAGCCATTTCCTCCTCGCCAAGTTGGTAAATTCCCGGGCACCATTGCCTTTGTCATTCTCACTCTCCTCGCCGTTAATGGGCGCGCAGAGGAGAAAAAAGTCGAGGACACCCATGTATGGTATGATGTCGACTCCTGGGGAGTCGAAGGACAGGGATGGGTTCCCGGAGATCTCAAGTCGCGTTACGACAGACTTCCCGCCAAGGCCGAAAAAATCGTGCGCCCTCCGGTATGGGAGCTCAGCCGCGACAGCGCTGGCCTGGCGTTTCGCTTCAATACCGATGCCACCGAACTCAAAATCAGATACTCTGTCGGCGACAAAAATCTCGCGATGCCGCACATGCCGGCGACCGGAGTAAGCGGCGTCGATCTCTACGCACTCGACGGCGAGACGTGGAAATGGGTCGATGTGACACGCCCCACTACTCCTGACACCCTCTACACGATCTCCGAAATCGACCCCGGTAAGCGCACCTACATGGCGTATCTCCCCCTCTACAATTCGACCGTAAAAATCGAGATAGGCGTGCCCAAAGGAACCCAATTCGAACCGATCGCGCCACGCCAGGAGAAACCCATCGTGTTTTACGGCACTTCCATCACCCACGGTGCGTGCGCTTCGCGGCCCGGTCTCTGCCACCCCGCGATCCTCGGGCGCCGCCTCGACCGGCCGGTCATTAATCTCGGCTTTTCAGGCAATGGCAAGATGGAACCCGAAGTCGTCGCGCTCCTTGCCGAGATTGATGCGGCTGTTTATGTAATCGACTGCCTGCCGAATATGAACAGTCAGGAAGTCACCGAGAGAGCGGAGAAGATCATCCGGCAGATACGCGAAGTGAGACCCGATACACCCATCGTTCTCGTTGAAGACCGGTCCTTCACCAATTCGTGGATCCGCAAGTCGAAACGCGACCATCATGCCGATAGCAGGGCCGCTCTCATCCGTGCCTTCGACCTGCTCGTCTCTTCGGGCGTAAAAAACTTGCACTACATCGAAGGCGAAGCCCTCCTCGGCGACGATACCGAAGGTGCCACCGACGGATCTCATCCGAATGACCTCGGGTTCATGCGTCAGGCCGACGCCTTCGAACCCGAACTGCGAAAAGCGCTCGGCATGAAATAGCTGCCGTCTTTTTCTCCACCGTCACCGCCCTCGTCATCCTTTGCAGCCGAAAAAATGCCGTGCCCTGACCGTTTCCGAAACACCGGTCGGGACCATGTTTTCCCACGTATCGTCACCCGCAGCGATTTTTTTGAGTACATCGCGTGAAAAGATACTGAGGTATTCCCGCTTAAAATTGTCCAGTGCCACAAAACTGCCGCGGTCCGCGAGGTAGCCGTAGAGCTTTCGCAATTCAGGCGAGACCTGGAGGTTTTCGACCGTGGTAAGTTCTCCGCTGACACCATCGAGCGAAGGATAGACGTAGAGCTTGAGGTCGTTCTTGAAGAGTCGTCCGAAGGACTCGAGGATGCCGCCGGGGAGCTGAGTGTAGTACTTTTCCTCGAACACCTCGATCATGCTGGGGGCACCCAGCACGATCCCGACCCGCTCTTTGGTCCGCCACGCGAGATAAGCGGCGAGCCGGTAATATTCGAAATAGTCGGACACGAGTACCGTCATGCCGCAGGCAGCCAGGAGGTCGGCTCGAGCGAGGAAGTCGCGACGGTCCACTTCATCGCCATCCCCCAGCAGATTGCGCATCGTGAGTTCGAAAAGCGGTAGCACCTCTTTTCCGGCGACAGCGGGATCGGCGCGAAACTTCTCCAGAGCGCATTCGAGCATGTCAAAATTCACATGCGTCGGCGGTCGAAAGCTGCCGCGTTCGACAAGCACTGCCTTCTTGTAGAGCACCTCGGAAGGCTGGAGCACCTCGTGGTTCGGCCCGAACATCGCCGCACCGCTGAGCCCGAGCTGGACCAGTTTCAGGGTGATCAGTCGATTGTCCACCGCCCGGAATTCAATTCCTTTGAATTCGATCACGTCAATTTCGATGCGCCCGGTAGTCAGCTTGTCGAGCAGACTTTCAACCAATAGTTCCGGTTCGTGATGGAGAAAAAACGCACCGAATAGCAAGTTAACGCCCACCACGCCGAGCGCCTCCTGTTGGAGCGATGCCTCGGCATCGAGCATTCTGACGTGGATTAAAATCTGGCTCGGCTCGTCGCGGGGACGGGATTGAAATTTTACCCCCATCCAGCCGTGGCACTCGTTGCCGCCTTTGAAACTGCGCGCGACGACCGTGTCAGCAAAGGCGAAAAAGGCAGTCGTATCGCCCCGCTTGTCGCTGAGACGTTCGATATTAAGATCGAACTCAAGATCCAGCATCGCCTGCAAGCGGATCCGCGAGACATAGCGGTCGCCGCTGCCGTAGATCGCGTCACTGACTGTCATGTCGTAAGCGGAGATACTCTTGGCCACCGTTCCCGCCGCCGCGCCGACTCGGAAAAACCATCTCACGACCTCCTGACCCGCTCCGATTTCAGCGAGGGTGCCATACCATCGGGGATCCAGATTAATTTTGAGCGCCTTGTGATGGGTATCCAGATCTTCTTCTCTCATGGTAATTGGCAGGGGAACATGTTTTATAGAATGTATACGAGCAATAAACGCGCCAGCCAAACCTTTCCGCCTCGATTGACGGAGCCGAAGTCCAAAAGGATTAAGCCTCACTCCCCGAAGGCAGGCGAAGCACTCACCCTCAATCAAACCATCGACATCTGCAATGCGCTACCACCGCATAAAACAACCCTCGCTTGGTGGTGCGTGAGAACGCTGCCTGCGCGAAGGATGGTGGGGTTTTACCCCATTGGCAATGCGCGGTGAGTTGCCTATCGTGGAAGCCATGAAAACACCACTCCTGCTCATCGCACTCGCAACACTCCTGGTTCTTCCTTCTTGCGAGCAAGACAAACCCGTCACTGGCAAAGCCAAAGACGGCATCAACGACGCTCTCGACCGCCGCCCCGGCGAAAAGGTCCGTGACGCGGCCGAGGACGCTGCGGATGCTGTCAAGGACGCCGGCAAGGAAGCCGGCAAGGAAGCGAAAGAAGCCGTCAAAGACGCCACCAATTAAATCAATTCCGCGCTCCGCCACGCCCGTATTTTTCTCGTTGTCGCTATCATCGCGCCATTCTTGGCTTCAGTGGCATTGGCGGCCAGTTCCTTGATAACGCGTTCGAGGCGCATCTCGTAATAGCGTGCCGGATATCGGTCGAACCAGCCGATGATGGCCCTGTCAGTGTCGAGGTTGCCCTTGGGTTCCTCAGCGGGGGGTGTCGCGATCCCACGCTCACGCGCGGTCGGGAAGGATCGTGAGGAGAAGGAAGCGCAACGGGAGCGTGCCGACGATGCCGCGCTTGCAAGCAAGCGAGCGGAATCGCGGGGTCATGTTCTGATCGTGACGCAATAGCATACAGCGGGTTTGTTAGAATATAAT
>JAGNMT010000383.1 GCA_017991025.1 Verrucomicrobiales bacterium | reverse complement strand
TCCACCAGTGATGCCGCGCAGGGTGATCGCCCCGCTGCCGAGATTGGTTTTGCCGGCTCCATCCGCGAGCGTGAGAGAGACAGTGCCGGTTCCCGCGTTAATCGACGTGCCCGAGGCCATCGTGATTACGGCATTTCCCGCGTCGCGGTGAGCGTCGACGACGCCATTGGCGAGGGTCTCGTTGGCGACGAGAGTGAGACTGCCGTTGTCGGTCGTGATACTGGCGTTCAGCAAGATGCTGCGGCCCGCCTGCATCGTGATTCCTCCGCCGTCGCCGGAGGGATTGTTGGTCGTGATCGCCGAATTAACGGTGATGTCGTTGTTGGCCTGGAGGATGATGCTGGTGCCGGTGTTGGTGATGGCGGTGATCGTGGCGGCAGTGATCGTGATATTGTCCGCCGGGTTGTCGGAAAAGAGGAGACCGCTTCCGCCTGAAGCCACCGCATCCACAACAATATTCTTCGGATCCAACAACAGAGTTCCACCCACGCCCAAAGGCGCCTCTGCCGTGGCAAATCCACCAAATCGAGTCCCTTCCTTGCCCGAAACCTCCAGAAAACCGCCATCGCCACCAAGGAAACCACCCTTAGCCTCGATCCGCCCGAAAAACTGGGTTGTTCCCTCGGCCCACAACACGACAGTTCCTCCATCGCCCTGATTCGTGGCATTGGCGCTAAGAAGCGAAGTCTGGTTCACGTAGAGGGTCGTGGCATTGGCAATTGCTGAGGCACCACCCTGAATCCCGCCTCCGGCGAAGATCTCTCCGCCGCCGATGGCACCGTTAGCGAGAAGACGCGATCCCATGAGATACAACTCGTCTGCGGTGACAACAATCGATCCACCGCTACCTGCGTTCCCCACGACGTCCATGGTCGATGACGAGTAAATACGGGCACCCACTTCGCTAGATTCCACCCGTATGCTGCCGCCATCGGTTTCCCCACGGGCCGAGATCCGTGCATCGCGGGTGTCGTGATATCCGTCCCGGGTCGTCAGTGTCACGGTGCCGCCTACTCCGTTCGTGCCGTCGGCAAGGATCAAGCCGGTGTGGGAAGCCCGCTCCGCCACGATCTCAACACTGCCGCCCTTTGTTCCAGCGGCGTCGATGACCCCATCATTCGTCACATTGCCACCAGCCCGAACTTTCACTTCTCCACCGCCGCCCCTGGACTTCCTCGCGACGAGTCGGCCGGAGTTCGACACCCCACCCTTACCACCCGCGCTCAGAAAAATCCGCCCGCCGCTTTTGCGCACTCCGGTCGCCCGCGTCACGCCACTGTGTTTGATCGCGAGAGCATATTCATTGCCGCCCGCGGCCTTCAACTCCGCCGTGGCCGCCTCGATCATCCCGGACTGGGTTACACTCGCGTCGCTGCGTCCGCTCTCGGACTGCACAAAAACCCGCTCTTCCCCGGCGGCTTTGACAAGCACCTCACTCCCCGCCGCAAGCGCTGCGGTGCCGTTGGGGGCACGAATCTCGCCGTGGTTCTCCACGGTGCGGGCAATGAGGATGACATCTCCCTCGGTGGCGCTGATGGACCCGAGGTTCACAACGGAGGCATTCGAAGTCCCGGTATATCGCAGGTCCCCGCCGCGCAGGAAGGAGTCATCAGACACATCCAGGGTCGAGGCGAGAAATCCGGCGGTGTTCACGACTCCACTGGCTCCCACCAAAATCCCGTTCGGATTGATGAGATAAATCTGTCCGTTGGCCTGAAGATTGCCATAGATCTGGCTGGGATTGCCGCCCATGACCCGGTTGAGCATCGCACTGGTGCTGGAGGGCTGGAGAAACTGGGTCGTCTGACCCGCCGCAATCGAGAAGTCCTGCCAATTGATGATGGCCCGGTCGCTGCCCTGAGTGATCGTGAGAGTGGAACCCTGCGAAGTAATTCCCGCAACCCCCGCCGCGACCTCGCCACCGCTCGGGTTCGCACGGAGCGTCCCTGGGACCAGCAAGGCACTGAGGAGAGCCAGAACGATCATCCTGCTTGCCGAGCGAAGAGTAGGAGCAGAATCACCGGTTTCCCTTTGTCCCCTTGGCGAGGCAAAAGAAGCAGAGGTGGTGCGGAGTTTCGGAGCTTCGGTGATTTTCATCATTTCTACCAGGCTTAGCTTTGATGTCTTTCTCCCAACGAGGCATTGCTCCGACTCAAAAAAGCATTAAAACCCACCTTATATTTCGTAGGAGTCCACAGATTGCAAGGGAAAACGGGAGGATCCCCTGTCATTTCAGGGAATTTTATCAAAGGGGAGTCGCGGAATCTTCCTCTATTTGTGGTCCATCGGAGGGGTTTTCGTGAGGGGAGAAGGAGGGAAAACGTTGTCTTGACCAGTGATCAGACTAGGTTTTAGATGGAGTGTGATGGGCGAAAATGGAGTTGTGGGTTTCGACACTCGTAGAAGAATCCGTTGATTCCATCTAGAGCCCTCCTGAAAATCAGGCAAAAATACGTATTCAGGAGTCGATTCCTTCTTCGGTCCATATTCGGTTCGTTTTAAGAATCTTCGCTGAATCAGTCACCTCTTCGCTGAATCAGTCACCACTTCTATGAAAACGATCCTCACCACGCTTCTCCTCACTCTCCTACCCTTTTCTTATACTATGTCAGAAAACCTCACTATCTGGATCGGAACCGGCGGGATCGGGTCGAAAGGCATCTATCGCACCACTCTCAACACGGAAACAGGCAAACTGACCGAACCGGTTCTCGCCGCGGAAATCGGTGCCCCTGGATTCCTTGCTCTGAATACGGACAAAACCCGGCTCTACTCCCTTTCCAAAGCCGACGGCGGCAGTGTTGCGGTCTTCTCCATCGGTGAGGATCAATCGCTCAATTTACTCAATTCCCAAGCGGTCGGGGACGGGAGCGCCTCGCATCTTTCTCTCGACAAGGAGAACAAAATCCTCTTCACCGCCCAATATGGAAGCGGGTCCGTCGCTGCTTTCCCTGTCGCAGCTGACGGCAGCATCGGGAAGCGCACCGCTCTCATCAATCACAGCGGGAGTGGTCCAGACAAGAGCAGACAAGAAGCGCCCCATCCCCACTCCGCGACGGTCTCGCCCGACAATCGCTACCTTCTCGTGCCCGATCTCGGCACAGACAAGATCGTGATCTACGAGATCGATCATGCTACCGCAACGCTGAAAGAACACGGATTCGGCACGGCAGTCCCCGGCAGTGGACCTCGTCACCTGAAATTCAGCCACGACGGCAGCAAAGTCTACGTAGTCAATGAAATGGGAATGTCGATCACGGTCTTCGCCTACCATGCCGTAGACGGGACGATGACCCCACTGCAAACCATTGATACTCTCCCGAAGGACCTCTGGGAGATCCCGAACAAGGCCGCCGAAGTCCGCCTGCATCCGAGCGGCAAATTCATTTATGCATCCAATCGCGGACATGATTCCATCACTGCGTTTTCGATCGATGAAAAAACCGGCTTGCTCACCTTCGTCGAACGAGAAGCAATCCGCGGAGCCTATCCCCGGAACTTTCATGTCGATCCGACTGGTCAATGGCTCATCGCCGCTGGGCGCGCCTCGAATACTCTTTCGATGTTCCGCATTGATCAGAAAACCGGCGGACTGCTCTTCACCACAGACGTCCTCAATGTGCCCGATCCGATCTGCCTGGAGTATTGAGAGGGTAGCGAAAATCACCTGAAAACCTCACGGCTTTTGCTACTCCCTTCGAGGAGCCACCTGTCCTCTTACTCAAATTCCCCGAGAAGACCCGCGAGGGTCTCGGGGGTGAGGTTGAGACTGGTCGTGGCCCCCGAAAGAAGATCGGTCGCGAGATCGTCCTTTCTCTCCTGCATCTTCTGGATTTTTTCCTCTACTGTGTTCTGACAGATCAGTTTGTGAACAAAAACGGGTTTGTCCTGCCCGATCCGGTAGGCGCGATCGGTTGCCTGATTCTCCGCCGCCGGGTTCCACCAGGGATCGTAATGAATCACGGTATCTGCACCTGTCAGGGTCAGTCCGGTCCCACCCGCTTTTAGGGAAATGAGGAATACCTCCCCCTCCCCGCCCTGAAATCTCTCCACGAGGCTCTGACGATCTTTTGTCGCACCGGTCAATTTCAAATAACTTACCTCTTCGGCGACTAGGTGCGCCTCGATCAGATCGAGCAGGGAGGTGAATTGCGAAAAGAGGAGAACCCGGTGCCCCTCGTCGCGAAAGACCGCTAACATCTCGACCAAATAGTCAAATTTTGCAGATGCGGCAAGACTACGCTGCTCTTTTAAAAGTCGTGGATGACAGCAGATCTGCCGCAGTTTCAAGAGGGCATCCAGAAAGACAATCTGTGCCTGCTGCCCCCGGATCGCGAGCGCCTCTCTCACCTGTTTGTCCATCGTCGAGCGCACCGTTTCGTAGAGATCCTTCTGCGCCTCGTTCATCTCGATTTCGTGCAAAATCTCGGTTTTCGGCGGGAGCTCTTTTGCGACATCATGTTTGGTCCGACGGAGGATGAGCGGACCGATCCGCCTCGCGAGAGCCGCGCGTTTTGCCTCGCTCCCGTTTTTTTCGATCGGCGTCTGATAGAC
>JAGNMT010000382.1 GCA_017991025.1 Verrucomicrobiales bacterium | reverse complement strand
GGCTTTGGTGAGATCGGAGGCTCCTCCCAGACCGGGACCGGCCGAGCCCTCCGGCACCGCTCTCCCTGTTGAAAAGCCGCCAATTCTTGAGGTGAAGACTCCGGTAAAGCTTCGTCCTCCTGCCCACGTCGAGCCCCACCCCCTCGACCTTCCACCCTCCCGACATGCCGTTGCGCAGCCCGCTCCAGTACCGGCTCAAGCTGTGGTGAGACCTCAATCCACGCACATCGTAGAGGATGAAGAGTTCCTTCACTATGACTCTTCCGGAATGCCTGATTTCTCGGATCTCGAACTCATGCCGCTCGAAGAGATAGCCGCTCCTGCTCCGAAGGCGAGGGCTACTCCCGCTCCTGCAGCCGATAGGCCAAAACCGGCAGTCCCACCGTCCGACCCTCGAGCCAAAACAACCGGAGACAAAGCCGCCGCCCCTCCCGGTCCCCCGGGAGCAGACACGACCTCGGACCTCCAGTTCACGAGCGAGGATAGGCCTGCACAAGCCAATCAGGCAAACTTACTTCTCGACACTCACGGACTCGTCAAAATTTACGATGGTCGCACCGTCGTCAACGGCGTCGATATCAACGTTCGCCCCGGAGAGATCGTGGGACTGCTCGGCCCGAATGGCGCGGGAAAGACGACGAGCTTTTACATGATCGTGGGGCTCGTCCCGCCAAACGGCGGGCAAGTTCTTTTCAACGGCAACGACGTCACCTCCATGCCCATGTATCTCCGGGCCAGACTGGGCATGGGCTACCTGCCGCAGGAGGAGTCCATCTTCCGTAAACTTACCGTGGAGGAAAACATCATGGCCGTGATGGAAACCCTCAACATCTCCCGGAAAGAGCGACTGGAGCGATGTCAGGAGCTGCTTGAGCGCTTCAGCATCACCCACATCCGGAAAAACGTCGCCCTGACTTGCTCCGGCGGAGAAAAGCGCCGGCTCACGATCGCCCGCTCGCTGGTCACGACACCCAGCCTCCTCATGCTCGACGAACCTTTCTCGGGGGTCGATCCCATCGCCGTCAATGAAATTCAAAACATCGTCGAAGACCTCCGCAAGTCCGGCATCGCCATCCTCATCACCGACCACAACGCCCGCCAGACCCTCGAACTCGTCGATCGAGCCTACCTCATTTACGAGGGCAGAGTACTCCGCGAAGGGACAAGAGATTTCCTCATCAACGACCCGGTGAGTCGCGAACTCTACCTCGGAGACCGCTTCACCATGTAGGAATGAGCCGAACGAACAAAGCCGCCCGACGTCACGCTTCCTGTGTCAAGATCTTTCCGCTCGAACCTATTTCAAACAAGATCAATGCGAGCTTGTCAAAAAGCCTCCTAATCTGGTACCATTCCAGCTAGGTTAGTAAAACCCTGACCCGAAAACAAAACAACATTAGTTATGCAAGTCACCAACGTTAATTTGCCCATCACTGTTACCGGTCGCCATGTCTCCGTTACGGAAGCCATGCGCGAGTATGCTGAGAAAAAAGTGGCCGGCTTGCACCTCGATTATCCCAAAATCATCGAGGCCAAGGTCCTTCTCAACGTGGAACAGAACAGGCATATTGCAGAAATCATCCTTTTCTGCGCCAACCACATCGTCATTGAGGCCGATACTACGACTCACGACATGTACGCCTCGATCGACGAGACCATTTCCAAAATCGCCCGGCGCATGCGCAAGCACAAGACGCGCATGCTCAAGTCGCATCGTCCGAAAAAGAAAAAGCAGAAGGAAGTGCGCCTCGTCTCGGAAATGATCTTCCCCGCCGATATCCCGGACGAACCCGAGCACGATCATGAGCCGCACCTTATCCACAAGGAGCGATACAAAATCAAACACCTCCACAGCGACGAGGCCATCATGGACATGGAGATGAACGAAAAACCTTTCCTCATTTTCCACGATGACAAAACCGACCGTCTCGCCGTCATCTATCGACGGGATGACGGTGACTACGGTATGATCATCCCGGTTGAAGAGAGTTAAGTCCCCGACCCTACCCTGTTGAACGACGCGGGAACGGCCCGGCAAAGGCTGTTCCCGCTTTTATTTTCCGTCAAATGACCTTTCCCCTCGCCCGCCCCGTCGGAAAAGGCTCGCGGCTCGCGATCATCGCCCCGGCGGGCCCTTTCAACGAGGACGCGTTTCTTAAAGGCATCGCCTGGCTCAGGGAGAGATACGAGGTCACATTCAACCCTGACATTTTCACCAAAACAGGCTATCTCGCCGGCACCGACGAGCGCCGGCTCCGTGAATTGAACCGGGCGATCATTGATCCCGACATTGATGCCATTGTCTGCGCCCGGGGTGGCTTCGGCACGACCCGGATTCTTCCCGGAATTGATCCCGACACTGTCCGTGACGCGAACAAAATGCTCGTCGGTTTCAGCGACATTTCTGCACTCCACGCGATCTGGGCGACCGCCGGGGTTCGTTCCATGCACGCCCCCATGGTCGCCGCGCTCGGCAGCGCCCCTGAGTTGATCCGCGAACAGTGGGTAGACACCCTCGAATTTCCGCAGAAGTCGCGCCAGTGGACCCTGCGGCCCCTCAATGGATCGGAAGACCAATCGGCTACCGGGATCCTCACCGGCGGAAATCTTGCCGTACTCTGCTCGATCATCGGCACGCCCTATTGCCCGCCCCTCGACAACAAAATCCTCTTCATCGAAGATGTCGGGGAACGACCCTACCGGGTTGATCGCATGCTCACAACCATGTCCCAGGCGGGCTGGTTTGAGCGCATCCGCGGCCTCGTCGTCGGAGCCTTTACGGAGGGTGAACCGGGGTCGGACGGGGTCACCATCGACGAGGTCATCGCGAGCCATTTCAAAGCGGCTGCTTTCCCGGTCCTGACCGGGTTCTCCGCCGGACATATTGACGACAATGTCGCGATTCCTTTCGGGGCGAACACCACGATTCGGGAGGGTATTCTTGAGACCTCCTCACCCATCGTTGATCGCGATAGCCTCACCTGAGATAAGGCAGGCTCACTGAACCGGCACCGGAACCGGCTGGCCTTCAGGTTGGACTCGCAAAGGCATATTCGCGATGTAGACACGGGCTCCCTGGCCGATGACATCGAAGAGATCGATGATGTCCGACGATTTCATCCGCACGCAGCCGTAACTGGCGGGGGTTCCGATGGTTGTCTCCTCCGGCGTCCCGTGAATGTAAATGTAGCGTTTGTAGGCATTCGCATTGCTCGCCTCGGATCCCTTGAGCCAGAGGATGCGACTGACAATGGGATCCCGACCGGGCGTATTTGGCGCAAGAACTTCGCCGGTCGGTTTGCGTGATTTGAAGACCGTCCCTGCGGGGACATCACTCCCGATCTTCTTTGCGATCCGGAATGCCCCAAGCGGCGTCTGATTGCTCCCCTTTTCGTCTCCGAGTCCGAACTTCGACGTCGAGATCGGATACTCGCGAATCCGCACACCGTCCCGATAGACCGCCATACGCTGATCCGGCACGGAGACCTCGACGAGATGGTGTTCGTCGGAAACGCACGAGGAAAGAACCAGCGCGACAAGACCTGCGAAGAGAAGGCGGAAGATCATGGGGAAAAACGGCGGATGCAAATCTAATCCCAATCCCACCGATCCGCAACGATTTCAAAAGGTCCGGCTTTTACACCAAAATACTCGCGATTCTCTTCTTTGGCTTGAGGCCTGACCAACAAAAGAGCACACTATCCGAAAAAGGCGGGACAGCACGACAGTCAGTCTCCACCGGCAAGCGGGGCGCTTGCCCTACAACCCCACTCCAATCCGATGTCCCTCATCACCGGACAGCACCTCATCGAAGCCGGTTGGCAGCCCGGCCCTAGATTCTCAGACCTCCTCGAGGCAGCCGCAGCCTTTGAGGCCAAGGGCATCCATGATCCCGCCTATCTCATTAAACTTCTGGAACGGGACTTTGGAAAAGAAGATCTCAAGGTAAAACTCCGGGATGAATCACTCTCCTTTTCCGAAGCGATTGAAGCGACCTGCGAGCTCGATGAAAAAAACATCGCGGCAGTGCGTCGATTTATGGGGCAGCTGCTTCGAACCCCTGTGATCGAAGCCGGGGCAGTGATGCCCGACGCCTGCCCCGCCGGGGCGGCCGAGGCGACGATCCCTGTCGGCGGAGCGATCGCGGTGAAAAATGCGATCCTCCCCGCCGCCCACAGTGCCGATATCTGCTGCTCGATGTTTGCGAGCGTTTTTCAATGTGAGGCTACGACAGCGAAAATGCTCGACGCAGTCCTCGACTCGACCCGCTTTGGCTTCGGCGGGCGACGGGAGGAGGACCGGGTGGATCATCCTGTCCTTCACGAGTCAGTCTGGTCGAATCCCTTTCTCACTGGTCTCGAAGAGCATGCCGCCCGCCACCTCGCGGATCAGGGTGACGGCAATCATTTCGCCTATCTCGGCAAACTGCGGGTCACGAAAGCCTTTATCGAATCGCTCAGCTCGGCAGGACACGATGAGATCGCCCGTGCTCTCCACGATGCCGTCCCGGGAACCCTTGATGAGAAGGACGGCTTCACCTTTTACACCCTCGTGACGCAC
>JAGNMT010000381.1 GCA_017991025.1 Verrucomicrobiales bacterium | reverse complement strand
CTCGCCGCCTACTCAGGAAAGAGCGCCCTCCTCCTCAGTGCCTCGCCGGGTGCGCTCGGTGGCCTCCGGGGGCTCTACAGTCTACGCACCCTCCTGCAGAATATCCAGGTCACCGTTTATCCCGAAATGCTCGCGGTGCGCTCCGCCCATCAAATCATCGATGCGGAAGGAAAGATCACCGATGCGGCATGGGCCGCGAAGATCAAAAGCCTCGCGGAATCCTATGTCGTCTTTGCCGGAAAACTCGCCGGTAACCACTGATCATTGAAACGGCTGAACCGAAAAAAAGCCGGAGCAATCGCTCCGGCTTTTTTGCGCAAAAATGACGAGAATTTTCAAGCCAAACCGGCCGAAATCTCGACGATAACTTACTCCTTCTCTTTTCCGTCCCACTCAGGAACTTCGAGAGGCTTGTCATCCTCTTTCCAAGCCCCAAAGTCAGCCCCTTCCTCGATCCACTTGGTGAAAAGAGCAATCTCCGCCTTGGTCCACTGGGGGGCTTTGCCTTCCGGCGGGTAGTGCATCTCGTCATCGAGCGGGAGATTGACGACCTGAACCATGCGGCTATCGGCAGGCTTGCCGGGAACGATGAGCATGTCACCGTCTTCCCCTTTCGCCGCCTTGAGCGCTTCGGCGTTCGTAAAGACTAAACCACCCTTGGGCTTAACCTTACGTCCGGGACGGTCCGGACTCTCATGTTCGGGCCGATGGCACTGAACACAGCTCGCTTTCATGAGCGGGTAGATTTGTTTTTGAAAATCAATTTTATCCTGAGCCGAAGCGTTCAGGACCGGTAGGACGAGGCCGACGATAGCGGCGATAAGAATATTTTTTCGCATAATGAACGTGTAGTTTCTGGGAAACACCGCCAAACTATAGACGAACTGACAATGACTTCAATTCCGAAATCCCCCGTTATTGGCGCTCTTTAGAAAAAATTTGCACGCGCAAACCCGCCCCAACCGGACGATCCGGCACCGCAAACATGAAAATCCCGTATCCCCTTCGCTTTTCTCTTTGGCTGCTCTTCCTGACAAGACCTTGGCCCCTCACCGCTCAGGAGACCGTCAGCGAAGCTCAGCTGGCAAAATGGCTCATCCAGTTTCCGGAGGCAGATAATAACGCAGACGGAAAACTCACTCTCGAAGAGGCCATCGCCTATCGCAATCATCTGGCTTCGAAGTCGGAGCAAAAAACTCCGAAAAGGATCCCGCCGAATCATCCTGATATCGTCTACGGCGAGCATGAGCGGAACCGTTTCGACCTCTGGCTGCCCGGGAAACAGGCCGACGGGCGAGCCTTCCCGGTTCTCGTTCATTTTCACGGAGGCGGCTTTGTTGCCGGAGACAAGAGTGGATTTGATCCCTCACTCTGGCTTGATGCCGGCATTGCCTGTGTCAGCGTGAACTATCGCTTCGTCAACGGCAGCGACGTTTTTGCGGACGCGCCCCTGATGGACAGCGCCCGGGTTGTACAGACCTTACGCGCCCGAGCCGAAGAATGGGGCCTCGATCGCGGCCGAATCGCGCTCACAGGCGGTTCTGCGGGGGCCGTCATTTCAATGTGGATCGCCTATCACGACGACCTTGCCGATCCGAAATCGGCTGATCCTGTGGCCCGACAATCCACCCGGGTCAATTGCCTCGTTCCCGTCAATGGCCCGGCCAACCTTATGCCCGATTGGATCGTCAAGAACATCGGCGGATCCCCCGGCATCCACTCTAGCTTTCCGCTCATGTTCGGTGGAACGGCGACAGAGCCGCTCACCCCCGAAGTCCTCTCAAGGATAAAGGAAACATCACCCTGGGAGCAGGTTAGTGCGGACGACCCGCCGACGCTGCTCATTTACACCGGTCCGATCGACGACGTTCCGCTCCCCCCGGATGCATCCACCGGAAAATCAATCCACCACGCGGCTTTCGGAAAGGCAATGAAAGAGAAACTCGACGCGGTCGGGGTCGAGAACGCCTTCAGGCACGACTTCGATCCCGTCGCAGAAGGCGATTTCATCCTCAGTTTTTTGAAGAATCACTTCAAAATGAACGACTGAAAATCATCCAGTCACTTCTCCCGCGCCTCCCTCGGATCATCCCCGTGGGCGAGAGCACCGATGTAATCAACGTACATCCGGATCTCCTCGTCGGAGAGTTTCGAAGAAATCTGCACCATCTTCTGCCCGTAAAGATCCCCTTCATCCGCGCCGCGCTTTCCCTCACGATAGTTTTTGAGCTGACGCTCAAGATAACTCCGGTTCAATGAGATCAACGGAGCGCTGTGAAAAACGATCTCGCCCATGCCGTTGTAGCGATGGCACTCCATGCAGATATTTGCATACTGATAACGCCCCGTTTCAAGCTTAGTCCCGACTGGCGCGGCTTCCGTCAGGATCACAGGCATCGCTGAAACCGTTGCCACCACCTCTTTGATCTGTTCGTCTGTCAGGGTCAGGGAAATTGCCCGCATCTGCTGCCCCGGAATATCATCCGGATGAAACCCACGCTGCCCGGAACGGAATTTCCGGAGCTGCTCCTCGAGATACCAGACCGGCAGACCCGTGATCGAGGGACTGAACAATTCCTCTTTGCCCTCCCCCGCAAGTCCGTGGCAGGCGGCACAGATCTGCCCGTAGACACCAGTCCCGACCGGCGGACCCGATGGCAGCGAGGCTAGATCATCCTCACGGCAGGCACTTTGACCCAAGGCGAGAACGGCACAAAGAACCGCCGAAAAAGCAAACTGATTCATCACTCTATGGATTGGCTGGCCTCGCCGTCGTGACCGGGCGGATGAGATCCCGGTAGGCCTCATATTCAAGAAAGAACACATCGGGAGATCCCTCAACCTGACCGAAGTATAGATTCGTTGTCGATGGGGCGAATTTGACCAGATACGTCACATCGACTGCATCGCCCCTCGCCGGATCGAGTTCTGTCGTCACGATGTTAAACTGGGCACTCGGCGTCTGAAGGGCTTCATAGGCAGGGCCCAGGGAAAGATACCATCCGCTCGCGGTCAGTGAACCGAGCCGGTCCCGGAGGCGGCGTGCCGACGCAACGTCAAGACTCGGCGAAACATCGACTCCGCTTCGCGACGCCTGCCAATTGTCGCGGCGGTAATCATAGTCCAGCTTCAGACTCTCCTTTTCCGGCAACTCCCTTGTGATCGATTTCAAGTGCATCGGGTTGAATGTCAGGACGCTCAACGACCGCCACTTGATGGGATGAGTCGGGATAAAGTTAGCGAAGGTCGGATCGAGTTCGTAGACGTACGGCTCTCCATCAAAGTTCGCGAAAAGCCGGGCCTCGTCGCCTTCTTTGGACCCCAGATTCAAGATCCTCGACATTTTCTGAACCTGCCCCGGGCTCCCGTCAGGAAGAGGTTGTCCCGGGAAGGCCAGATTAAAGATGACCCGCCGTGCCGGCGGATTCAGCCCATACTCCGCCAGATCTTTCGCCGAGTCGGAGGTGAAATTCTGAATGGCCGCCTCATTCATGGCATTCACGAGAGTCGCCACCGCGCCGAAATTAGCGGGAACGAGTTTGTTACCCATTCTCACCTCCCAGGGCGTGTTGTCGGCGCTGCGATCCGCTTTCAGATAGACAAGCGGATCGATCCGGCTCTGAATCGTAATCGTATCAAGATATTCCATCGGGATTCGTGCCAGGGTGCGATCACGCACGTCATTCGCACTTTTTGGAAGCTGCGTCAGAATATCGGAGCGCATCCGGTAGACAACCGGACGGTCCGAGACCCGGATCTCGACGAGAGGCAACTCGCCTTCCTTTGCCTCGATCTGTTTCAAATAAACAGTGATTGGCTTCTCAACGCCATAAACCTGCATCTGAAGAACAGCGGCACCATCAGGCAATGGATTCGGGATCGCTTCTCCGGGATCCCCGCCTTTAACGACCTCTTCGATGCGGAGCGCACCGACATCAGTCAACAGCTTGTCGAGCACCTCGCGATTCGCCCAGGTCTTCAGGGGTTCCGCGATCGCCCAGTCCTGCTTCGGAGGCACGATACGGCGCTGCAGGGACATCTCACCTTTGGACTGCCGAATCACCAGTTGCACGACGGCCTCGACCGGTGCGCCGAGAATATGACGATCACGGAGCGCCTCGAGAGGACTTTCGAGCCAGGCCCGGGGATTGCCATCGACGACGTAGATTCCGCCCTCATCCCCCTCGCGGCGGACATAGATAGAATCAGTGCGCGGCGCGGCGGCACCGAAAATCACCGTCTCGTGAATCGCTTTTCCGCCGCCCTGTGCCTCCGCGCCGGTGAAAGTCACCTTGATTGCCTCACCCCCGTTGACTCCGAGCTGCTCCGGGCTCAGCCCGGCCTCATCCCCGGCGATCGTATCGACGATATTGAGGTGATTGACCTTATCCAGAAGAGCTAGCACGATCGATGCGTCAGCCCGGTCCAATTCGGGTTCAACGAAAAACCAGAATCCATCCCGATTCGTGAGAACCGTCTTCGAGGTACCCTTCTCGATCGCGATGTGTTCCACTGCGCCGGCATCAAATCGCACTAACACATTCGCCAGCGACGCGGCCCGTTTCCCGGTCTCAGG
>JAGNMT010000380.1 GCA_017991025.1 Verrucomicrobiales bacterium | reverse complement strand
CTTGAAAGACAAAACCTCCCGCGAGATAGCGGAGAACGGCGTCTATCACCTGAAAAAGGACGGCACCCTGACGATGATCGTTAAGGACCTCACCTTCCCCAACGGCATCGCCCTCAGCCCCGACGAGGAGACGCTCTTTGTCGCCGTGTCTGATCCGGCCGCGACACGGGTGATGGCCTACGATCTGAACAGCGACGGCAGCGCGGAAAATGCCCGCGTTTTCTTCGATGCGCAGCCCCTGAAATCCACCGGACGTAAAGGCGGCTGCGACGGGCTCAAGATCGATCAGCAAGGCAATGTATGGACCACCGGCCCCGGCGGTGTGATCGTCCTCTCAAAAGAGGGTAAACACCTCGGCACCATCCTCACCGGCCAGGCCACGGCGAACTGCGCCTGGGGAGATGACGGCAGCACGCTCTATATTACCGCCGACATGCACCTCGTGCGGGTAAAGACCCTGACCAAAGGCACAGGCTTCTAAGGACCGCGCTCGGCATGGGCATGGGTAGAGTCAAAGGCCCTTAAAGTCTACCTGTGGACAATCCACCGAACCCGACCGCATCGGGGTCTATCGAGCACCCTCTCCACTAAGGCAGCGCAGAACATAACGCCGATGCGGCCCTTGATTGAACCGCTGATTTCGTTAAGATACCGACGGGTATCGGCCCTCAACAGCCTTACGAATAATTGGTTCTGACTCCGGTTTAGAATCTGATTCCTCTCACACCGTAACTTCTCATCCTCTCTGCCTCCCCTATGAACCGCCGCCATTTTTGCCAAACTGCCGCATTCGCCGCTGCTTCCATTTCCACCGCCAGACTTCGGGCAGCGATTCCGAATCTCATGATTGGCATGGATCATTTTTCGGTGAGAGCCACTGGTTGGAAGGCCGCGCAAATGATCGATTACGCCGCCTCTTTGAAGCTGGACACCTGCTTCATCTCCGAACTCGGCGTCTTTGAATCCTTTGAAGACACTTATTTACAGGCACTCAAAGACCGGGCCGAAAAGGCGGGGCTCAAACTTTACGTCGGCACCAGCAGTGTTTGCCCGACATCCAACACGTGGAAACCCACCTACGGAACCCCTGAGGAGACTCTCGCCCTCACGATTAAGGCTGCGAAAAAACTCGGCTCTCCGGTGGCCCGCTGCTACCTCGGTAACCAGAAGGACCGGAGCAGTGATGGCGGCATCCAGAAGCACATCGAAGAGACTATCAAAGTAATCAAAGCTAATCAATCCCGCGCGGAAAATGAGGGAATCAAGATCTCGATCGAGAACCATGCCGGCGACATGCAGTCACACGAACTCAAGGGGCTCATCGAAGCAGCGGGTCGAAGCTACGTCGGAGCCAACATCGATCCCGGTAATGCGGTCTGGGCCATGGAGGAACCACTCGCCCACCTCGAAATCCTCGGCCCCTACACCAATTGCTCCAGCGTGCGCGATACCATGGCTTGGGAGGATGAAAATGGAGCGGTCATCCAGTGGACCGCCATTGGTGAGGGACTCGTCGATTTTGCTGCCTATTCGAAGCGGTTTGCCGAACTCGCCCCCGGCGTTCCGCTGCAGGTCGAGACCATTTCCGGCTTCGCCAAGCCGATGAGCTGGAAAAAGGACGAATTCTGGAAACCTTTTCCCGACTACCGCGACACGGACGCCTTCAAGGGTTGGGTAGACTTCACCAAAAAAGGAAAATCAATCCCCTCCTTCAAGGTGCCCGACGGACCCGACAAAAAGGACGCCGAAGTCGCCTACCAAAAGAATGAACTGGAACGCAGCATCCAGTGGCTCAAAAAGTAACTCTAAAAGACTGGCTGTTCACCTGCCGATGGAGGATGGAGCGGCAGGACACGGATGTGACCCTGTATCCGTCGGAAGACCGTTGTTGTCGTAGTCGCCTACGGCGCACAAACGCACTCGCTCAAGTCACGAGATCACCGCGAGCCATCACGACCTTGCCAGTGCGCACCGTCTCGAGGATATCGTAGTTATTCAGCAGGCGTATCGACGCATCGACCTTGTCACTGGCTCCTTCGATCCGGATGATCATCGAGGTCTCGGCAAAATCGACCGTCTTACCGCCGAAATGCTCCACAATCTGCAGAATCTCGGTACGGCGCTCTGCGTTCTCGGCTTTGACTTTGATCAAGGCCAATTCGCGAACAACCGCGTCTTCCGGGGTATGCTCGAAGCAGTGGATCACATCGATGAGCTTATCACACTGAAGAATAATTTGCGTCAACCCGGCCGGATCACCGCTGATGCCAAGGGTGAGCCGGGAGAACCGCGGGTCACGCCCCTGAGAAACAACGAGCGAATCGATATTGTATGCGCGGCGGGCGAAGATCTGACAAATCCGCATGAGAACACCGGGCTGGTTGTTCACAAACATGCTCAAGGTGTGGCCACCCACGATGTCGGGGCGCGGCTTGGGCTTTTTGTCGGAGGTGGTAATGATTCGGGCCATGGGAGGAATAGGTGGTTAGCTTTTAGCTGTATAGCAATTTAGCTTGGTGGAAAAACGGGATTTTATTGATGAACTTAAAATAAGACCGGGGCCAATGACTTGATAGAGTTGGATTATCCGGAAGCGGAGTCCGGAGAAGCTAAACGGGAAAATGGCTACCCGCTAAACCGCTCCAAATCTCGCTTTGCAAGAGATCATGTCGATCCGACCGGCTTCTCCAGCTTGTATTTTGGTGGTTCGGTAAGCATATCCTCCAACGCCGCACCAGCAGGGATCATCGGAAACACGTTGTCCGTTTTAATGCACTCCGCATTGATGAGGACGGGGCCGTCATTGTAATCCAGCGCCTCCTTGAGTTTTTTCCGCACGTCGGCAGGCCGCTTGATGTTGATACCTTTACATCCGTAGGCTTCGGCAAGCTTCACGAAGTCGGGGTTACCGATGAGGTCCACTCCGCTCTCACGGTTGTCGAAGAAGAGTTCCTGCCACTGACGCACCATGCCGAGGTAATGATTGTTCAGCACGAGGATCTTGATAGGGAGCTTGTGAATCACCGCCGTAGCCAGTTCACAAAGCGTCATCTGGAATCCGCCGTCACCGGAAACTGAGATCACGGTTTCATCGGGACAGGCAAACTGTGCACCAATCGCCGCGGGGAACCCGAAGCCCATCGTCCCGGCTCCACCTGAACTGATCCACTTGAAGGAGGCATCGTTCGTATAGAACTGTGCCGCCCACATCTGGTGCTGCCCCACATCGGTGGAAATAATCGCATTGCCTCCGGTAAGATCGTGGATCTCGTCGAGAACCTGCTGCATGCGGAGTCCTCCCTGCTTTTTGTAGGCGAGCGGATACTTTTTCTTATATCCGTTAAGATGCTCATTCCATTCGGGGCGCCTGGCCTTTTCCACGAGTGGAAGCAGTTGCTTCAACGCCGTCTTGGCATCTCCCACCACTTCAACATCAGCGACGATCATCTTGCCCATTTCGGCGATATCGAGATCGATGTGAATGATCTTTGCCTGGGCACCGAACTTGTCCGCCTGACCGATGATACGATCATCAAAACGGGACCCGATGTTCAGGATGAGGTCGCATTCACAGATTGCCTTGTTCGCATAGGCCGTTCCGTGCATACCGAGCATACCGAGAGAGAGCGCATGGGACTCGGGGAAAACTCCCTTGCCGAGCAGTGTCGAGGTCACAGGGCAGTCCAGCTTGCAGGCAAGCTCCATCAACTCGCGCTCCGCCCCGGAAATCATAGCTCCGTGTCCGGCGAGGATAACGGGCTTTTTCGCGAGATTAATAAGACGTGCGGCTTCATCAATCGCCCCCCCGTCGATATCGAATCCCTTTTCGGGTTTGTAGCCGGGAAGATCAATCTCGCCTTGCAGATCGCCGGTGAAGGGAGACTGGCTGATATTCTTGGGCACGTCGATGAGAACCGGTCCGGGGCGACCCGTAGTCGCAATGTGATACGCTTCGCGGGCAATTCGGGGAAGATCGTTGGTCTCACGAACGAGATAGTTGTGCTTCACGATCGGAATCGTGATTCCGAAAATATCGGCTTCCTGAAAAGCGTCCTTGCCCAGCATCCAGGTCACCTGCTGCCCTGTCACGATGATCATCGGAACGGAATCCATCTGTGCCGTCATGATCCCGGTGATGGTGTTACCGGCTCCGGGGCCCGACGTCACCAGAACCACGGCAGGCTTGCCGGTGGCACGGGCATAACCGTCTGCCATGTGCGTCGCTCCCTGCTCGTGACGGGTCAACACAAACTTCATCTTCGACTTGACCGTTTCGAGCGCATCAAAGATTGGAAGAGCGGCACCTCCGGAATATCCGAAGATATACTCAATGCCAAGGCTATCGAGTGTCATGATGAGTGCCTGAGCACCGTCTAATTCCTGCAGTTTTTTCGCGGCCATAAAGCTATTAATTGGCTTGTTCGCTTAAAATTCGTCGTTTTTAGGGATTTCGCAATCAAAAGTTCACAAACTTTGACTGAAAATGTCAATTTTTCGATTGGCAGGATCGATAGTTTACTCAAGATCACCAAAAAATGGATACTTTTCCCCGCCCCCGAAGAACCCACCTCTCAGTCTTTGATAAGAACCGCCGCTATTTG
>JAGNMT010000379.1 GCA_017991025.1 Verrucomicrobiales bacterium | reverse complement strand
GCCGTAGTCATCCACGACGAAGAGGCGATCGTAGCCCTTGATCCTGAACTTTGTCCCCAGCGGAAAACGCGACCAGTCTGCGGCGACCGAATGATATTCAGGCGTGTAATTAAGGACCGTGCCAAGCGCCGATTTATTCCCGTAGGGGAGGTGGTCGTCCTCCGTGTGCGTGTAGGCTGTCGTCCGGACGACGACACTGACGAGAGGCGAGGGCGCGTCTTCAGCTTTCCCCTGAGCGGTTATCAAACCGCCAAGAAATAGTAAAAGGGAAATAGGACCACTAAAACGCATGCCGGGAATCCAATTTTCTACGCCACGGACCGGCTCCGCTCAAGGACCAATCTAGCAGCCTGTCGGACTTATCCCGCCCCGCTGCGGAAAACGGGGATTCGGCCCAAATTTCCCCTCGTTTTCGTCATTTGTGTTCACACAAACTCCTCAAACTCATGAAAATTTTGACTCGAACCCTATTTCCCTCGCGCGGACGCTCTCAGTCCGACAGGCTGCTAGTCACCCCTGACTTTGCTTAACACCTCCCACCCGACCCACATCAAGCCGAAATCGATGATCATGTGGCTGACCCAGGCACCGAAGAGGCTGTTGTAGCGATAGGAAAGCCAACTCCAGACCGCCCCGCCGATCGCGACACAGGTGCCGAGAACAAAGGCCCATCCGAGCGGAAAAAACTGAGAGAGAATGACGACGTGGTGAGCGGCAAAGCCAAGGGCGGCGACGAGGTAGGCGAGCGGAAGTTTCATGACCCGCTGCGCCTGACCAAAGACAAACCAGCGCCAATAGAATTCCTCAAGGGCGGCATGAGCCGATGAAATATAGAGAGCGAACCAGAGAAAATGATCGGCAACGCCAAGATCACGGATGCGGCCGGCGATCCGTTCCGCATTTTCATCAACCAGTAAACCCAGCGGAGTGGCCTCGATTAAAAGGAAGAGAAGACCAACCACGAGAATGCCGAAGGCTATCCCGGGAAGCAGCGAGGCAAGGTGCCGTTTCTCCCGGGAGCGATCGATCATCTTTGTCCGCAGGATCACGACTACTGAGAAAAGCGGCCACAGGAGGAGGAATACCTTGATCCCCTTGTAAAACGCGTTCCCGAAAGCCGTCCCCGGAAAGAGCACGAAATAGAAGAAAGACGCGAAGAAGGGTATCACCAAAGCAGGGAAAAGGACCGCGCGGCGGCGACTTTCAAGCGTCGGATGGGTCTCGGATGCATTCACCCCGCCAATTTGGCGTGCGGCAGGTTCCTCTCAAATCGTTATTTCCGATCTTGTGATCGATAGAAACGATGGCACTATTCGTTTTCACCCTGCAAAATTAAGCATTCTTAATTAATCCACCCTGCTTTTCCCATTATGGCCACCGTAGCAACCAACCTCAAACGCGGACAGTGCATCAAGTACAACGGTGAGATCGGCATCGTCACCGGTCTCGAACACCGCACCCCCGGCAAGGGCAATGCGCTTGTCATGGCCACGATCCGGTCATTCAACTCGGGGAAAACGAAGGACATCCGTTTTGCCTCCAGTGATAAAGTCGAGATCGTGCAGTCCGAACGCCAGAAGCTTGAATTCAGCTATTCCGATCAGACTGGCTACCATTTCATGGACTCGTCGACCTACGACACGATCACCTTTCAGGAGGCTTTCATCGAGGACAGCAAAGACCTCCTCATCGACGGGCTCACCGTCGAGGTACTCTTTGTCGACGGGAAGCCGGTCACGATCGAGCTGCCCTCAAACATCGAACTCGAAGTGACCGAATCCGCCCCCGGCGTGAAAGGTGATACCGCCACCGCCGCGACCAAGGAAGCCGTCCTCCAAACCGGACTGCGTGTTCAGGTTCCTCTTTTCATCAATCCCGGTGACCGTATCAAGGTCAGCAGCGAAGATAAAAAGTACGTCAGCCGTGCCTGACCCTCACCCCGGTCAACCAGCCCTCTTGCCCCGGAATCCGAAGACCAACCAGCGCGCCCGAAAGCGGAAACCTTCCCCGCTTCAGGGACTCGCGGCCTTCCTTCCCCAATCCACCGTCTCCTTGTTTGACGATCCGGAGAGCCCATCGCTGAAGTTTCTCAAGCTCCTCGTCGGGCTGATACTGCTTCCGGTCTGCTGGTTGATGCTGGAGACGTTTCTCGTCCTTCTTCAGGCAGATACCCTCGCCGCCTCCTACTGGAAATCGTCCGGCTTTCTCTATTTCGGTGTGGGTTGTCTTCTCTGGCTGGTGCTCTTCCTCTTCGCCCGATGCCGCCCCATGATGTGGCTTTATGTGGCGGGACACGAGTTGACTCACGCCCTTTTTGTTCTCATCTGCCGGGGGAAGGTCAGCAAAGTCCACATCTCCGCCGACGGTGGGCACGTCATGACGAACCGGAATAATTTTGTCATCTCACTCTCCCCCTATTTTTTCCCTTTCTACACTGCGGTGGCGATTGTGATGTGGGGATTGATGGAGTGGACTGTCGCGGACCTGAGCAAACCGGACACCGTCTGGCTCTACGGGCTGATCGGGTTCACCTGGATGTTTCATCTCACCTTCACCCTCTGGATGATTCGACGAGATCAACCCGACGTGAATCAGAACGGCCGGATTTTTTCATTCACGATCATCTTTATCGCCAACGTCCTGCTGATCTGCGCAATGCTCATCGTCGCCTCTCCCACCGCCACGTTTCGAGGCTTCACGCTCTCCCTCTTGGAAAACACCCGGACTTTTTATCCACGACTGGTCGAGTCGGTCAGCGAGGTTTATGCGGCGCTGCCTTTTTGATATCTCCTTTTCAGCCCTGGATGTGAGCAAATCGGCTTGCCTGGCGGACGTTTCCCTGATCTCCTGTGTAATCCGTCTCTGACTCTGTACCATCGCCCCCCCCCCCATTTAAATGAAGCCGCTCCTGACCGCTTTCTTCACCCTCCTCGCCACCTTCGCCCTTGCCGATCCGGCCATACCTGCGGCGAAGCCCGTCCAATTGCCCGTCGGCGTCCACATGGAGCGCGACCTCGCCTACATCCCCGACGGGGACGAGGCCCAGAAACTCGACATCTACTTGCCGGAGCAGACCCCGGCCAATCCCCTGCCCCTCATCGTTCACATCCACGGAGGCGGCTGGCAAGGCGGAAACAAATTTCCCTGCCCCGTCGCGGGCATGGTTCTGAAAGGCTACGCGGTGGCAAGTGTCGAATATCGCTTCAGTCAGAAGGCAAAATTCCCAGCCCAGATCCAGGACTGCCAGGCCGCGATCCGCTGGCTGCGGGCGAATGCGGCGAAATACCACTTTGATCCCGAGAAAATCGGCGTCGTGGGCGGCTCGGCCGGTGGCCACCTCTCCGCCCTCGTCGGCACGGCGGGAGGCACAAAGACTTTTCCTGCCATCGGTGGGAACGAGAACCAGTCTGACCGCGTCCAGGCGGTGTGTGACATCTATGGCCCGGCCGATTTCACGACCGTGGTGAAGCAGGCCGCCGAGGACAAGAACGTGAAGAACATCTTTCAGTTCAATTCACCCAAGGACCCCTATTCCTCGCTTATCGGCGTGCCGCTCGAGACGACCGAGAAAAGCAAGGCGGTCAGTCCGGTGACCTACCTCAGTGAAGATGATCCGCCGGTCCTGATTCTTCACGGCACTCACGACGCGCTCGTGCCCTACGCGCAGAGCATTCAGTTCGCCGAGGGGCTCAAGGCGAAGAAGGTGCCGGTCTGGCTGCAAACCCTGCCCGGAGGCGGTCACGGCGGTCCGGGTTTCGGCAAGCCGGCCGTGCATCAGTTAATGCAGAACTTTTTCGACAAGTTTCTCAAGGGCGCGGAAGTGGAGATCGTTCTGGTGCCGGAGGCGGAGGTCGCGGTGGAGGTGCCAAAGTAAGGTTGAAGCGGCGGGGTGGTCTTCCGCGGGAGCCACTTCTATGTTTTACCCTCACGCCTCAAGCAGACGCTCCCCCCGGAATAACCGGCGGCTGCAGAGGGGTGGTTACGGGTTTCGCCTTGCTCTTCGAACTCCGCAACACCTCGGTCCAATCCGTTTTCGCAGTGAAGGTCATAAGGAGAGTGAGGGTGAGGATGGCTCCCACCGTGATCGTGATGCCCGTCAGCCCCTCGAAGAAAAAGCTGTAGCTGTAAGAGGATCATATAGGCGAATTGCGCTATCGCCGCGAGGCGCGCGAATTGGAAACCTGCCACCCCGACGAGATATCTGACGAGGAGGAGGAGGGATACGGCCGCAACGATGACAAAGGCCAGCATCGTGGGAATGAGATCGACGAGGTAAGCGAAGAGTAGAATTCGCCGGGACAGGCCCTCCGAATCCTTTACCGTCGCCGATTCCCATGTGCAAAGGTAGGGGTTTTGGATAAGGTTCGACGTCGACTGCCCACCCGCTGGACCCCATGTCATCACTTCCCGAGACACCTTCGATCCTACCCGTTCGGCTCACCCGTGAGACTCCTTTCCATTCCCAGATGGGCTGCACGCTCTTCCTGGCGGTGCTTCTTCTGGTGTTCGCCGCGTTCGCCTTTGTGGCCGGAAAGGACCCCGGTAAAAATCAATGGGTGCCGTGGGTGGTCGGCGCGATGTTTGCGCTTTTCGGGCTGCTTCTGCTTGC
>JAGNMT010000022.1 GCA_017991025.1 Verrucomicrobiales bacterium | reverse complement strand
ATGTGCTTGCCGGGTCACAAGCGGAGGAGGGTGGTTACGCCGGACTCAACTTTAATGGGCAGGCCTATGCGTATGAAGATGCCGCAGCAGCGGCAGGACGGGATCCCTTTGAGTGGCGACTCGGGGGTTTTGTCGGCCTAAACCGGGGCAAGACCCGGACTCGCTTGAACATGGGATATTATCGCAACAACGGCAATGGCCTCCAATTTGACGAGGTGAATCGGGAGACACGCCGCGCCCAGAGCAACGATTACAATTTCGATCTCAGCGTCGCAAGAGAACTTTCCCGCGGTTCGATCGAAGCCGGAGCGGGTTATACCTTGCGTGATTTCGACCCCGGCACCGGGGTGAACGACGGGGAGAGTTTTTACGGGGATGTGGCCGGTTTCGTAATTCCCTCCTTCGCTCCGAAAACCAGTCTCGGGCTTGGTCTCCGTGCGGGATCAGACTCTTTTGATCGGAATGCGACACAGAATTCCCTGACTCCATCGTTCCGCTGGCGTTATCGCCTTTCCGGCAAAACCAGCCTTTACAGTTCGATCGGTTATGAGTTCCGTACGGTGGACGGTGCCGGGGGCCTCGATTCTGAGAATCTGGTTTACAACGGAGGAGTCGATTGGACGGCTACCGGCAAGACTACATTCGCCCTTGGGTATTACAGCCGGGTGCAGCCTTCCTATACGACCGCCGGTGAGGACTCCCAAACATCCGGAGTCACTCTGCAGATGGATCATCGGCTTCCCGGTCGCTTCCAACTCGCTACTCAGATCGGGTATGAGAATGCGGATTACTTCGCCAATCAAGTCGGTGTCGTCAGCAATCGGAATGACAACTTTGTCCGGCTAGGTGTCGATCTTAGTCACCCCCTGGCCCTCACTGACAAACTCCGGGGTGAATGGGCCGTCTTTTACAACTATAATCAAAACGATTCCACCCAGGCCTTCGTCGAATTCGAGCAAAGCGTCACCGGGGTGAGGTTCGGTTTGACCTACTGATCACCGCCCTCGCCCTCATCGTGATTGAGCCCTATTTCCTATGAAGATTTACCGATGGCTTCTCGTTTTTTCGCTGTTTTTGTTGGTGGCAGCTCCGACCTCTTCGCTTTTTTCTCAGGCGGCAACTGAGACGGTAAGCGGTAATGTTTACGAAGACGCAGACGGAGACGGTGAGCGCGACGAAAACGAAGACGGAGGCGAGGCCACAGTTTCAATTGTGGATGAGAATGGTAGGGTGATCGCACAGGTCACTACTGATGAAACGGGTAATTATGTCTTTCCGAACATCCCGGTCGGGACTCGCGTTCGCCTTGTGATCACCTACAAGGAAACCAATCTTACTGTGCGTACACCTCTCTTCGCAGTCACTGCAACTGAGGGCGATTTCGTTTACAATGTTCCGGTTGTCACCATAGATACTATGTCGCAGTTTGCTTTCACTGTCACGCAACCCGTGGCAAATCCCTCCAACACCGACGGAGAAGAAGTTTCGAAGTTTGCCCCCTGAACCGAGCATCTGTCTTCACCGACGATCTCTCGCTGAATCAATACCCGTCGTCGTGAAATGGTGAGCAGGGTCATCTAATTCGTTTTCATGGCGCGTTTCCGATGTTATCTTTTGGGGGTGGATGTTTCTAATCGGAAATTATGCCCATGAGAGAAGCGACTTTTTCGGACGAAACAACGGCATCCAGCCAGGTGAAACGGCACTCCGCGATCAGGAATCGGGAATCGTTCTCGTCGCCAGCGGTGGCAAGATATTGTGCCAACAGCTTGAGCCTTTGGGTCTTAATCCTCCTATCGCTGGCAACCGCTTGTTTTACAATGCCGGTGACCGGGCAGGAGGCACCACCAAAATCGGGGCCGGGGGCAGTTCCTGTTGCATTGCCGGCGGAAGGCGGGCCGGAGATCATCCGAAAGGCCGTCGGCAGCGGGGAGAGCAAAGGCGAACTGCCACTCAAGGAAGGGGACGTCGTCGCGGTCAATGTCTTTGGCGAACCGTCGCTGACAGGGGCCTTTGCCGTCGGGCCCGGCGGCACGATTGTCTTTCCGCTTCTGGGGAGTATACCGGCCTCCGGAAAACTTGCCGAGGCTCTCGGTGCCGAAATCAAAGCGAGACTGGAAGCCGATTTCATCCGCAGTGCTCAGGTATCGGTGGCGATTGCCGAGGAGGCGGCGCTGGCGCCGAATGCCGTGACGGTGATCGGGCAGGTGATGCGGCCCGGGCAGGTTGCTTTCGAGCAGGGCGCGACTCTGGATCTATTTACGGCTATCGCCACGGCAGGCGGACTCACCGAACGGGCGGACCGCTACAAAATCGAGCTGAAACGGCGCGAGGGAGGTGACTTTCGCACCCAGATGCTGGAGATGGAGGATAGCCGGGCGATGAAGATGCAGGACAAAGACACCCTGATCGTTCACGCCCTTCCGGAAAAGGAAATCATGGTGGAAGTTGTCGAGACAGTCACGGTGATCGGTGAAGTGAAGACACCGGGTCAGGTCCCGATGAAGAAGGATCAGCCCCTCGACGTCATCACCGCAGTCGCCATGGCGGGAGGTTTTACCGCGACCGCACGGCCCTCGCGTGTGTTTATTCGGCGTCCCACCGGTGATGGGGTGCAAACCTTTGAAATAAACGTCTCAAAGATGCAGAAGGATAACTCGCAGCCTTTCATGCTCCAGCCCAACGACACCGTGACGGTTCCGCAGAGCGTCTTCTGATCCCGTTCGGAATAACGGTCCTTCTCTTTCGGGTAACTCCGTTTTTTCGTCTCCCCCATGACTGAATCCTATAATTCAAACGCCGACAATCAGGACGGCCCGCCCGCCCGGGGCATGAACGACTATCTGAGGTGGTTCCTGCGGCGTTTCTGGATCTTTCTGATCACGCTGATCGGCGGGTATCTGCTGGGACTCTACATGTTTTCGATCACCCCGCCGACCTATCAATCGCTGGCAACGATCGAGATTCTTCGTGTGAAGCGTGACGCTGCCGATATCGCCGCCGACGAAAAAATCCGCATGAGCGGAGCAGCGGAGATGCTCTCGGCGTCCGAAAGGTTGCGCCTGCCAACCATCTACGTCGAGGCGGCAAAGGGACCGCTCTTCGCGAATCGAGCGAATTTGATCCGCGAACAAAAACGACTGCCGTGGTCGAAACCGGTTCAATACTCGAGTGCTGATCTCAGTCCCGAAGTGATCGGCTCGATGATTGGAGGGTGGGTGACGGTGCGATGGAGAACCGATACAGCGCTTCTCGACCTCTTCGCCACCCACTCGGACCCGACACTGGCCCGTGACTCGCTGGTCTCAGTCCTTGCCGCCTACGAGACCTTGACCGAGAGCCGGGTCGCCGGATCTTCGCAGTATGCTCTCGATTATATTATGGACAGTTCCACCGAGATCAAAGAGCGCCTTCTCGTGCTGGATAGTGCGCTCAGGCTCTACCAGCGCTGCACCGAATTGACAAAGGAAATCGAGGATGCCGGACGTCAGGTCGCGGAGATGGAAAAGCGCTATTTGCCGAAATGGCCCGCTCTGGTGGAGGCTCGGGAGCTACAACGCATTCTAAGGGGGCAGTTTTCCGCAGAATTGGATCAAGTGCTGCGTATTTCCGAAGAGGAACGGGCGTTTTGGGAGAAAAGTATGGCAAGTCAAACCGGCCTCTCGCCTGACGAGGTGATCAATACAAGGATGCAGATCGCGGCGACACGATCCAGCGTTCTGCAGCGCGAACTGGATTCGGAAAAACAAATCTATGACAACCTGATCACCCAGCTCAAAGAAGGCAACCTCACCCGTGGATTTGCCAGTCGGCAATTCGAAGTAGTGCAGCAACCGACCTTACCCGGGGGGCCCATCGCCCCTGTCAAGAAGACGTTGCTGATTCAATATGCCGGCGGTGGTGCCGCCCTGGGGATCGCCGTAATCCTCCTTCTCGGTTTTCTTGACCCCACGGTTCGCACGGTTTCGGAACTCGAGCAACTCTCCGGAATTCCCGTCGTAGCGGCCATGCCGGCCTTCAAAAAACAGGAAACCCGCAGCGAAATCCTTGAACTGGTGAGGGATCCCAATTCCAAACCGTCCGAGACGATTCGTTCCATGCGGGCGGGACTGACCTTCCTGGGGACGGCCGAAGAGCGGTGCTCGTTTTTGATCACCAGCTCGATCCCCGGAGAGGGCAAGAGTTGGGTCGCTTCAAATCTGGCGCTTTCATTCGCCCTGCAGGGGCACCGGACCCTTCTCATCGACGCGGACATGCGGCGACCAGTCCAACAAGAAATTTTTGGCTACGCGAAGGATTCCAAAGGACTCTCCGATCAACTTTCTCTGGGAACTCCGTTCAAGGAGATCCTCCTTCGGGCCGAGGTCTCGCCAAATCTCTTCCTACTTCCGGCAGGGAGTTGGTGCGCGAATCCGTCGGAGCTGCTTTCCGGCAAGTCGCTTCGGCCTCTCATTGAAAAACTGAGCGAGTATTTCGACCGCATCGTGATCGACTCCGCCCCACTCGTTCCGGTCAGCGACTCCATCCCTCTCGCTAAGATTGCCCAGTCGGTTGTCCTGGTCGTTCGGATGGGGAAGACGCCCAAAGGGGCCATCAAACGGGCCTTACGTATCATGGCTGACAATGGGTCCCACCCTGTCGGGCTCGTCGCTAACGGCCTGCCGAGAACGCGTACGGTCGGGGGGCACGGGTATTATTACTCCTATTCGAGTGGCGGGAGCTATTCCGATTATTCGCAATCAAAGCAGTAGCTTTCCGGGCGATCACCGATCAATTAGCAGGAAAGGTGATTTTTCGAAATGGGTTTGGGGCATGGACATAGAGAGCGGCGCTTTCAGGAGGGGGTGATCCCGCCGTCAGGATGGCTGATTGTGCTGTCTCCTCTGATTGCTGCTTTTTTCTATGCGCCTCTTGCGTTTGGCTGCGTCACCCCGTCCACCGTCGCGGTGCTTGATCAACTGCTTGCGCTCTCATTCGTCCTCTGGGCGGGATTATTGATTTTTGAAAGGAGACTTCCCCGTCTTTCGCTGATCTGCTGCGGCAGCCTCATCTTCCTTACGGCTCTGGGAACCTGTGATGCCCTGAATCCCCTTTCTATTTTTCATGCGGAAACCTGGAGCTTTTCTCCCCTTGCGGAGGCCGTGACCTGGCTACCCGGCACGGTCGATCAAGCGGCTTCGGCACCGATACTGCGTCATATGGGAGCGCTCCTCCTCGGGGGTCTCGTTCTGCAGGATGCAGTCGCAGGATCACGCCCGCGCTGGCTGCTTTTCAGAACCGTGGCGATAGCCGGGTTGGTTATCGCCGTAATCGGCATGGAACAGAAAGCCTCCGGAGCCGCCGCGATGCTCTGGTCTACTCCGGAAAGGTCCGGGACTCATTTTTTCGCGGCGTTCCGCTACCATGGAAACGCAGCTTCTTTCCTGAACTTGAGCTGGCCTGCCGCGCTCGCGGTGGCTCTGCGAAGCCGCCTGATTCGCCCGGGGGGCATCGTCGCCTCGATCGATCTCGCTGTTGTCTTCTTCGTTCTCGCTGCGGTCTTTGTAAATACCTCGAAGGCCGGGCAAATTCTCGGCCTCACGGGCGCATTTATCGGGATCTGGCATTTTCGGTCTCAGATCTTTGAGCAAAATATCCCCCGCTCTACGGCGGTGCTCACAGGGTTATTGTTCATGGGTGCGTTCGCGGTGCTGGTTCTGCCAGGCCTGGTTTCCAGCATCGCGAACTGGAGCTCTTTTATCGACAAGGGAGACACTCTCCATGGGCGACTTCTTGCCTACGGCGCCTGCCTGCGGGCACTGCCGGAGACAGGGATTTTCGGCACGGGTCCGGGGACTTTTCGACTGGTATTCCCCTTCTATACCAACCATCTTGGTAACCGGATCGCAGGGATCTGGATCCACGCGCATCAGGACTGGCTGCAGGGCCTCATCGAGTGGGGTTACACCGGCTTTGCCGCCTGGGCCGTCCTCTATACCGGTGCGTTTGTGCGCCTCTGGCGACGCATTCGCCATGCCCGGGACAAAGGGGTGCTTGAGATCACTGCCAGTATCTCGCTGCTTGGCCTCGCCCTCGTTCTCGTTCACTCGGTCGGCGATTTTCCCCTGCAAATTCCAGCCATCCAGTGGCTCGTCGTCTTCTATCTCGCGGTGGCCTGGAGTAATCCCCATGAGCGGCATTCCCATTCCCATACGACCGCTCACGAAGCCAGCTAGAGCTTGAGGTGTTTATAATACCGAGTGAACAATGAGCATCGAAGCGGCTCTTACCCGAGTCTTCGCACGATATACCCGCCCGACTTTTCATCCGCTTGAAGTTCGATATGCCCCCGGTCGCGCACTTCCTCCAGCAGGGCATTAAACCCGCGAAATCCGTAATAACTCTCCGAAAATCCGGGTTTCTGGCGCTTGATCGCCTGTTTCACCATGGATCCCCACAACATTTCGTCCTCTCCCCGCGTCTCGATCATCGCCTCGATCGTTTCGAGGACCAGATTGACCGCCTCGTCGCGCTTATCAGTTCCGGGAATCGGTGTTCCGGCAGCGACCACGGCGGGAGTCGAATCCGGCGTCTGCTTTTCGGTAACTTTCTTCGGCACCTGCTTCGTCCGCTGGCTCTCCTTCTTCCGGACGAGATCGTCGTAGAAGATAAACTCGTCACAGGTCGAAACAAACAGGTCCGAAGTCGATTGTTTCACCCCTACGCCAATGACGACTTTGTTGTTTTCTCGCAACTTGCTGACCAGTGGTGAGAAATCCGAGTCTCCACTGATGACAACGAAAGTATCGATGTGTGGCTTGGTGTAACAAAGATCGAGGGCATCCACCACCATGCGAATGTCCGCCGAGTTTTTCCCTGACTGGCGGACATGCGGAATATCGATGAGTTCGAAGTTCGCTTCGTGCATGCCGCGCTTGAATTTCTCGTATCGCCCCCAGTCGCAATAAGCCTTTCTTACGACCACATTGCCTTTCACGAGGACCCTCTCAATCACCTTGCCAATGTCGAAGCGCTCGTACTTCGCCTGATCGGCCCCGATAGCGACGTTTTCAAAATCGGCGAAAATCGCCATGATAGAGGTCTTTTGATCCGCTGGCATTGCTACGGATCGCGGAAGGTGGCTCCCTTGGCAAATACAGAAAAAGACTGATTTTCCATTGCCTTAAACTCCGAATTCATCCATTATCTAGGCATGAGCGCTATCGAACAACCGGGAAAAAGTTCAACAGGGAAAATCATCGGACTTATCGGCTGCGGCTGTTTGGGTTTGATCATCATCGGAGTCCTCGTCGGGGGGGGGATCTTCTACGGAGTAGGGAAAGCGCTCAAGAGTAATGATCCCTACAGGGACTCTATCGCCGCCGTCGAGACGAATTCGGATGCCATCGCCGCACTAGGCGAGCCTGTCAAACCGGGCTTCATTCCCTCTGGAAACATCAATGTAAACAACGGAGTGGGGGACGTGGATTTTTCCATACCGGTCTCTGGACCGAAAGGCAGCGGTACCATCCGCGTCAAGGGAACCAAAGCCTCGGGCAGTGCCCCATGGGTTTACGAGATCTGGGAACTGACCGTTGAGGGTAAGCCGGCCCCCATCACCCTAAGCAAGTAGTCCGTATTTCTGCTTGAAGTTAGCGTCACGTCTGGGAGACTTCCCGCCCTATGAGTGAAGAATTCTTTCCCGGCATACCCACGATTCAATTCGAAGGACCAAGCTCCCGGAACCCTCTTTCGTTTAAGCATTATAACGCGAACGAACTCGTCGGCGGCAAGACGATGAAGGATCACCTCCGCTTCGCCTGCGCCTACTGGCACACGATGCGGAACGGACTCGGCGACCCCTTCGGCGGCGCCACTGCTGAACGCCCCTGGGATGACGGCACGGATTCGATCGCCAATGCGCAGAAGCGCGTCTGGGCGATGTTTGAATTCATGCAGAAGGTCGGTATAGACCGTTACTGTTTCCACGACCGCGATGTCGCGCCCGAATTGAACGATCTTCAGGCCTCAAACGACGCGCTCGACGCGGTAGCTGACGAACTTGAAAAGGCGCAAAAAGCCACCGGCATCAAGCTGCTCTGGGGCACCGCCTGCCTCTTCTCCCACAAGCGTTTCAATCAGGGGGCTGGCACATCGCCCTATGCGGATGTCTTTGCCTACGGAGCCGCGCAGATCAAAAAGGCTCTCGAAGTGACGCACCGTCTCGGCGGCGAAGGCTATGTCTTCTGGGGTGGCCGTGAAGGGTATGCGACCCTATACAACACCGATATCAAGCGCGAACTGAATCACCTCGCCGCACTCTTGAAAATGGCGGTGGCGCACAAGAAAAAAATCGGGTTTAAAGGTGACTTCTTTATCGAGCCGAAACCCCGGGAGCCCTCTACTCACCAGTATGACTCGGACTCCGCCGCGTGCCTGAACTTCCTGCGCGAACACGATCTCATGGGTGAGCTCAAGCTCAACATCGAGACCAACCACGCGACCCTCGCCGGACACACGATGATGCATGAGCTCGAAGTCGCGATGGCGGCGGATGCACTCGGCTCAATCGATGCCAACACCGGTGACGAATTGATCGGCTGGGACACGGACCAGTTCCCGACCGACATCTACCTGACGACGCAGATCATGCTGTGTGTGCTGCGCATGGGTGGCTTCACCTCGGGCGGGCTTAACTTCGATGCGAAGTGCCGCCGCGAAAGTTTTGAAACGGTAGATCTTTTCCACGCCCATATTGGCGGCATGGATGCCTTTGCCCGCGGTCTCAAAGTCGCCCACGCGATCATCGCCGACGGCCGTCTCGACGCTTTCAAAAAAGAGCGATACAGTTCCTTTGATTCGGGGATAGGAGCCAAAATCGAAGCGGGAGAAGTCGGTCTCGAAGAACTCTCCGCCTACACCCTCGCGAACGGTGAACCCGTGACGAAGAGCGGTCGTCAGGAAATGCTGGAGAATCTCATCAATGACTTCATTTGAGTCATGGGTCACGGGTCACGGGTCACGGCAGATTTTCGGTAACTCACCGACGACATGCCTGCGCAAACTCGTGACTCCTGACCCCTGACCGATTTCCATGCTCAGCTTTCGCCTTTTCGGGTTCCCCGTTCACGTTCACTGGATGTTCTGGCTCCTCTGCCTTTTCCTGGGAATGCCCTTTCTGGAGCAGGACGGACCGACCGGGCTGGGTTACTTCGCGATCATGTCGGCGGTGGTTTTTGGCTCCATCATCTGTCACGAACTGGGGCACGCCTGGGCTAGAAAGCGGAGTGGCGCCCCCTATTCAGAGATTTCCCTTCATGGCATGGGTGGTCTCTGCAGCGGTCCGGGGCGCTTCACGCGGTGGGAGTCGATCTTTATCGCGGCAGCCGGGCCGGCGGTCAGTCTGCTGCTCGGGGGCCTGACGGCACTTCTCATTTTTTCCCCGGGTTCGCAGGATCCGTGGATCAGATTTTTTATCGGCCAAATGCTTTGGGTCAACGTCGGCTGGGCGATCATGAATCTGCTCCCCATTCTGCCCCTCGATGGAGGTCACATTCTCCAGGGCCTCCTTGCCGGGAAAACCGCTCACCTTGTCCCCAAAATTGGTTTTGTGCTCGCGATCATCATGGCCGTCGCCGGTTTCGTTCTTTTCAGGAGCCTCTTTATGGCGGTCATCTTCGGGCTTTTTGCCCATACGAACTGGCAGATGATACAGGGGCAGCGCAGTCACTTCGGGTAAGAACGCAGCGAAAGTCACTCTCACCGCTTTGCCGGGAGCAAATATTTCTCCACCATCAGAAGTGCTACCCGTCCTGTGATCGCCAGACTTTCCGCGCTCACCTTATCGAGGGTATCGCCGGGGGTGTGCCAGTGGGGATAGTCAAAATCAATCAGATCAATCGTCGGGATGCCCGCCACGACGTTCAGCGGGATGTGATCATCGACAATATAGTCGGGGCTGATTCCGACATGGGATCGCAGATCAAGATCGGCGGCGGCGGCGAGGAGATCGCGAGCCATGAATTGGAGGTCTTCTTCGACTCTCACAATATCGACAACGTAACCGTCCTTCCGCGCCTCGGAAAGATCGCGCAATGAGGATCGCGGAATAAGAACACCGGCCCGGATATTCAACTCGGCGTCACCGACCATGTCGAGGAGCAATCCCCAGCGGGGACGGTCCTTTTCTTTCTCAAGCAGATATTGCGAGGCGTAGTATTTGCTCCCGTAAAGACCGTCTTTGGCAGTAATGTTAGTACCGAAAGCCTCTTCCCCGTCAAAAAATACCAGCTCCATCCGCGAAGCAACGGCGGAACGTTCCGCGAGAGCCCTCGCCAGTTCTATGAGCAACCCGGTGCTCGACGCTCCGTCATTCGCTCCGACAAATTTGAATCCCTCGTAGGGCTTTGTATCATAATGCGAGCAAAGCAGTCCGGTGACGGCACTACTCCACGCGGCCTCACCGAATCGGGCTCGAATGTTGGTGAACTCGACCTGTCCTTTCGGGGTCTTGGTTGAAAAAGTCTGGCGGCGGGTCACCCATCCGCTCGCAGCGAGCTCCTTTTCGAGATATTGCCGGGCTTTCTCCAGGGCTTCTGATCCCGTCGGCCGGGGGCCGAAGCCGACGAGGGCGGCGACATGGGCGAATGCTTTGTCACCTGAGACTTTCGCTTCAAGCGGATCTGCTGCGTTGAAAGGAACCGTCTCTCCGGAGCATCCGGAAAAGGAGGCAACAGCCGCGACGAGAAACGCAATAGAAAGTCGATTCATGAGCCCGACTTTGTTAATCCAGGCTGACTCCCATCAACTCAATGATGCGCCCGAGGTCCTCATTGCCATAATACTCGATCTCAATTTTACCGCGTTTATCGGTGTGCTGGATCGCAACGTTGGTCGCATAACGCCCACGCAGCTGATCCTGAATCTGACGGATGTAAGTCTCGGCCTGGGGAGAAATTTTCGATTTGGCCGGCTTCTTTGCAGTGGATGACTTTCCATTGATCATCTCCGAGACCAGTTTCTCGGTGTCCCGGACGTTCAGCTTTTTACGCACGACCATATCGGCCAGCATGCGCTGCTCGGCTTTCGTTTTAAGCCCGAGAATGGCTTTGGCATGCCCCGAACTCAGCATACGGCGTGAAACCAGTGTCTGCACCTCGTGATCGAGATCGAGAAGGCGCATCGCATTGGAAACCGTCGCGCGGTTTTTGCCAACCCGCTGGGCGATCTCCTCCTGCTTCAGGCCAAATTCCCGTGAGAGTCTTGCGTAGGCCTCTGCTTCCTCCAACGGATCAAGATCCTCACGCTGGAGGTTCTCGATCAACGCCATCTCGAGGACATCCTGATCGGAGGCTTCGCGGAGGATGACCGGAACCTGCGCCAGGTTCAGAAGGGTCGAGGCCCGCCAGCGTCGCTCTCCGGCAATGAGTTCGTATTTCCCCCCTACCGGACGGACGATGAGCGGCTGGATCACGCCGTGCTCGCGGATCGATTCGACGAGTTCGTTGAGATGTTCGTCGTTAAAGCGTTTTCTCGGCTGGAGTGGTGACGGCACCACCTCATGAAGGGCGACGCGGAGAACCCGTTCACCCGTCGTGGCATCGGACTCAGAAGTATGCACACTCGTCACCGGCACCGCGCCCGGTGCCTTGATCAACGCATTCAGACCTCTTCCGAGGCCCTTCTTGGGGAACTTGTTCTCCGACATGAGTGGGGGGATTCGGAAAAATTCAAACCGGCTCGCCTCACTCGACGATGCGAACATTGGCCCCGCTGGCGTGGCTGACGAAACGAGCCGCCGCATCCATCGCCGCATGCTGCTCGTCGCTGCAGGCGGAATCAATCGGGGCGTCGGGTGCGACATCACTTTTCTCGAGCAGTCCGCTCTTGATCAGCCAGGCCTCGACCTCTTCACCGCTGACGTCGGCGAGCATGGTCCCGTTGACGATCACGCAGGGAGAAAGCGGCTGACCGCTTTTTTGTTCCATCTCCCAGCGAAAAGCGGGGTTTTTGATGATGTCTTTCTCGGTATAAGCGAGCTCGTACTTGCGGAGAACGGCACGGATGCCCTCACTCCAACCACAAAAAGTCTTCAAGTAAGCCGTGATGTCGATATTTTCGTTTGCCATGAGTCTGGGGAGTTAAAAGTATGAGGCAACCCATAAGCTACGCAAAACTGATTCGCAAACACCATTGCGGCGCGGTGTCCGGGATCCCCTGCCCTTACTTTCTTAAATCGTAGCAGATCAGCCGTGCCGCATTGCCTTCCATGTCCGGTTCGTGCTGGGAAATGTAGAGCAGCCCCCGATGGATCACAGGGAGTGACCAGGTCGAGCGCGCAAGGAAAAGCTGAGTGCGGTCGATTTCCTCCAAGCCGGCGGGCGTCAGCTTGATAATCCCGAGAGATCCCAGTTCTCCGAGGGCATAGGTGCGACCATCGGCATGGAGCAGGCTGCCGCGGAGGTATTTCATCCGATATTCCCTGCCGCTGGCGAGGGGCGTAGTCCATTCCGGATCGGCCCGCCAGGCTTCTTTCCCGGTCTTGATATCGAAGGCAGCGAGCCAGGCATCGGGCTCGTTTCGCCCCTGAAAGGCATAAATAGTTCCGTCGAGCAGGAGCGGTGTTGTCCAGTGAAGACCGAAATCCTGGGCACGCCAGCGTTCCTCCCATTTCAATTCCCGGTTCAAATGAAGAAGGACGGATCCTTTCCCATAGGAACTCGACAAAAATACGGAGTCGTCACCCACCGCAACGGGAGTGGAACCATTTACACTCTCATATTTGTCAGGCCGCCAGGGGAAGGCATCGTGGAGAGCGCCCGTCTCAAGGTCAATGCAGAGCAGGCCGCCGTCGGGAGGATCGCTGTCGGCACCCGCGAAAACGAGAAGTCTTTCCTTGCCCTGGAGCGTGGCAACGACCGGTGAGGCATAGCTCGCCGCCCAGACGTGTTTGGTCCCCCAGACGAGCTTCCCGTTGATCTGATCGAAAGCGGCGACGCTCAACTGATCCTCCGTTCCCAGCGGAACGATCACTTTTCCATCACGAACGATGGGGCAGCACCCGTGTCCGAAAAAGTAGGGGGACTGTTTGAACTCTGTGGAAAGATTGCGCTGCCAGACCTTCGTCCCGGAAGCAAGATCGAGACAGGTGAGAACACTCGTGACGCCCAGGGTGTATACCTTTCCCGAGTCGATCACGGCGCTGGCGCGTGGGCCGTTATTAAATCCGTAGCGATCCGAGTAGACAACGGGATAGCGGAAGTTCCAGAATTGTTTGCCCGTTTCCGGTTCGAGGCATTGCACGACTTCACTGTCTTCGAAACGATTAAAGGTCACCAGTCGTCCTCCGGCGATCACGGGCGAGGTGTAGCTGTTGCCTTTTTTCATCTCCCAAACCTTTTTCAGGCCTCCTTCCGGGAAGCGGTCGAGAAGATGAGTCTCGGGCGTTTTCCCATTGTCGGTTGGGCCGAGGAATCGAGGCCAGTCCGCCGTGACAGCATCCGCCGAGAGAGATTTCGGGGCGGCGTGAAAGGTGAGTCCGTCAAACGAAACCGGCGCGGAAACAGCGGCACCGGCATCGGGTGCCTGGCTCACTTCCGGAGCGGCCGGGTCTATAAAAACCTGGGAAAGGGCAAAGAAGGGCAAGAGGGTCAGGCCGATGACCCAACCCTGTTTGGTCCGGCAAAAAGTGGATTGGTGGCGGTCTCCAGGCATCATGGCTGGAAGGTAGAATGATCTACACTCGAGTGCCAATGCCTAAACACGTAGCGCCCGAAAACAATGCAGGGCCCACCGACCGGGTGGACCCTGCAAGGAACCGCTTGTTTTTGACTGTAACCACCGCTTTGCTGATAAGGAGGAGATCCTTGGCAGCACAGATGTTACTGCTGTGTTGGTTTCCCCGGGCGATGATCTGTTCGATATTTTTTGCGAAAAATGATATTTTCTTCTCCGATTTAAGCAGCTTACGATTTAGTCTCTTCACCATCAATCAGTTATGGCACGCATTCTTTTAGTCGAAGACGATGAAGACAATATCAGTCTTCTCACCCGCCTCCTCGAGCATCACGGGCACACCCTCTCGGTTGCCACGGACGGGGAGACTGCGGTGAGCCGGGCACGGGCCGAAATGCCCGAGTTGATTCTCATGGATCTGGAGCTTCCGCCAACGCCGGATGGTCAACCCGATCCAAACGCGGGGCTTGAGGCGACGCGCCGTCTGAAAGCCGATCCGCTGACTGCGGGCATTCCGGTGATCGCTCTAACGGCTCACACCATGGCCCAACATCAGGAAAAAATCACCGCAGCGGGATGTGACGCGCTGCAGGAGAAGCCGATCTTTCCTTTTGAGAAGCTGTTAACGAAGATCGATTTGTTCACCAAACGGGATGTTTGACCAGATCTCAGAGACGGCCCTCATAGGAACGTTGCTTTTGATCGGATGGGAGATTCTCGCGATCGGGACAATAGTGAACATCGTGATGAAATCGCGCTCCGCTGCCGGGGCGTGGGGATGGTCGATGGCTGTGCTGGCCCTTCCGTTCTTCGCGGTGCCGCTCTACTGGATCCTCGGCCGTCAGCAGTTCAAAGGCTACGTCGAGCGTCTCCGGGAGGCGATGGACTCCAACGAACGGGCTTTTAAAGACCTGACCGAGACTCTCCGTCCCCATTTTGCGATCCTCGAAGGGGACGAAAAGCGCTACGGAGGCGTCCTCGAAAAACTGAGCGAGCGTCGCTTTACGGTAAATAACGAAGTGTGCCTGCTCATTGATGGAGTGCAGACTTTCGAGGCTATATTTGGCGCGATAGAGTCGGCTACGGATTATGTCCTGATTCAGTTTTTTATCGTAAAGGACGACGATCTCGGCAACCGCCTCAGAGAATTAGTCGAGCGAAAAGCGAGAGAGGGAGTCCGGGTCTATTTTCTCTTCGACGAGATCGGCAGTCATCAGCTTTCGCGGCGTTATGTGCGACGCTTGCGAGAGGCAGGGGTCGCTGTCCACGATTTCCACTCGACCCAGGGACCGAGTAATCGATTTCAAATCAATTTCCGGAATCACCGAAAAATCGTTGTCGTCGATGGACAGATCGGCTTTGTCGGTGGCCATAATGTCGGTGATGAATACATGGGTAAATCAAAGCGTTTCGGACCCTGGCGCGACACGCATGTGCGACTGGTCGGCCCGTCTGTGTTGAGTTTGCAGATGGTGTTTCTCGCCGACTACTACTGGGCGACCCGCGAGATCCCGCAGCTGAACTGGACCGCGATCACTCCGGCTGACGGATCGGGTTGTGGAGGCGGGCATTCCACGGTTCTGACGCTGCCGACCGGTCCGATCGACAGCATCGAGGGCGGAACGATTTTTTTCCTCAATGCCATCACCCGGGCAAAGGCGCGTCTCTGGATCACAACCCCCTATTTTGTGACCGATGAATCGATCCGCTCGGCTTTGCAAATGGCGGCGTTGCGTGGTGTTGATGTCAGGATCATGATTCCCGGTAAACCTGACAAGTATATACCCTGGCTGGCGACCTTTTCCTTTCTCGCCGACATGGAGGCCGCCGGCGTAAGGATTTTCCGCTACCAACCCGGGTTTCTTCATCAGAAAGTGCTGGTGGTCGATGAAGAACTCTCCAGTGTCGGCACCGCGAATCTCGACAACCGGTCCATGCGTCTCAATTTTGAAGTGACGGCAGTGATATTGTGCCGCGATTTTGCCCAACAGGTCGCCGCCATGCTGGAGGTTGATTTCAGCCGATGCCGGGAGGTCGGCGGAGCCGATTATACGGAGCGTAAGTGGTGGTTCCGGCTCGCGGTGCGCCTTGCCCGTCTCACGAGTCCCGTTCTGTAAGATCTCTCCATGAATCCCGTTCCCCGGTATTTTGATTTTAATGCAACCACGCCGATGAGTGAGGCAGCGTCCCTTGTCTGGCTCGAGACTTCAGCGAAGCACTGGCAAAATCCTTCGAGCCTCTATCGGGAGTCCGGAGAGGCGCGCCGTTTACTCGACGATTACCGTGAGCAACTCGCTGACTACCTCATGATCGAAAATCCGGAGCGCGTGATTTTCACTTCGGGAGCGACCGAGGCGAATAATGCCGTGATCCGCCATTTGGCGGTATCCGGGAACGGAGTGCTCGCCGTCTCAGGGATCGAGCATCCCTGTGTAGAGGCACCGGTTGAGGCGTTCTTTCCCGAAACCCGGATCCGGCGAATTCCGGTCGATGCGGTGACAGGGGTGATCGATCTGGCCGTTCTCGAAACCTGGATCCGAAACGGCGAGGTCGGGGCCGTCTCGGTGATGGCGGCGAATAATGAGACCGGCGCGCTGCAGCCATGGCAAGAGATCAGTCGGCTCTGCCGGGAGTCCGGGCTTCGTTTTCACAGCGATGCGGCCCAGTGGATAGGGAAATGCGCCGCTGCCGGTCTGGATCAATGTGACTTCGTGACCGGGAGCGGGCATAAATTCAACGGGGGAAAAGGAGTCGGTTTTCTCCTCCTCCCCGAAGACTTCTCAGAGGTGAATTTCCACAGCCTCATCGGGGGACCTCAGGAGGAAGGGCGGCGCGCCGGAACGGAAAATTTACCCGGGATCGCCGCCATGGTCACGGCCTTGCTCGAACGCGGGGAAGACGCGCTCGGGAAGATCGCGGAAACACAAACGCGTCACCGGGCGCGATTTGAGGACCTCATCCATACCGCGATTGGCTGCCGCGTTCTCGCCGCGAAAGCACCGAGACTCTGGAATACTTCGATGTTCGTCCTGCCGCACGCAAAAAATCTGAAATGGCTCACCCGACTGAGCCAGCAGGGTTTCTGCGTCTCAACCGGCTCCGCCTGCAGCGCGGGAAAAGGAAATCCCTCTTCCGTGATGATGGCGATGGGCCTCGACTTCGAAGAAATGGGCCGCGTCATCCGCGTGAGCGGCGGATGGGAGACAGAAGCGGCAGAATGGGACGCTCTGGCGGCGGCGCTATTGGAGATCGCGGCGACGCTGGAGGATCAGTAGCGGGGAACACCGGGATCGATCAACAACGACCAGAGATCAATCCCCCCGGCGAGGCTCCAGACCATTTCCTTTCCTTTACCCCGGAGAAACCTCGTGGCGTTCATGGAGCGCATTCCGTGATGGCAGTACACGATGATCGGGCGCTCGTCTTCGGGATTGAGCAGGGTTCCCGTTGCCTCATCCGAAAAACGGGAAAGCGGAAACAACTCGGCCCCGTCAATGCGGCAAATCGCAAACTCATCCTGCTCGCGGCAGTCGATGAGACGAAAAGTCGGCGTGACCACAGTGCTTCTCAGCTCGTTCAGTTCGGCAGGAGTGATTTCGAATTCGTCCGGGGAGGGCAGCATGGGTCCAGGGTGATGGTAGGTCGAGCCGGAGATAGCCCGTTTTAGGGGAAAAATCGAATTGA
>JAGNMT010000023.1 GCA_017991025.1 Verrucomicrobiales bacterium | reverse complement strand
TCAGCCGGAGTCGTCACGACGAGCCGTCCATTGATCGCGACATAGCGTCCGTCATCAGTCCTTGCCTTGCCGTCGAAATTCACATCTTCCGTGATGTCGGCGAAGACCGGCGCATTCGGATTGGGAGTCTTCGGTTGCTTCCGCGGAGGCGTCGGACGGAAACGCCAGCCGGTGAGATCCCTGCCATTGAATAGACTAACAAAACCCTCTTCCGGCGTGAAGGTATCCGCTTCGGTTTCGAGAAATCCAAGGGTTGCGAAAAGAGGGCGTAATGCCGCCGCCCATCGGTCGTACCCTTCCGGATTCAGATGCAGCAAGTCTTTAAACCATTTCGGATCGGCATCGCCGCTGGCAGCGGCAAAAAGCGTCCAGGTATCCAACACGGTCACCTGCGGATCGCCTTTGACGGCGGCGGCATAGAGATCATTGAGCGCCTTGATCTTTTCCACGGGCCGCTTCTTTTCCGCCGAACTCGGAAAAACGAGCGAGAGGATCACCGGCACATTCGGGTTGTGTGCTTTGATAGCCGCGAGGATAAGTTTGACATTATCCGCCGCGACCTGAGGCTCGATCCCGACCTCGAGATCGTTCGTCCCCATCAGGAGGACGATGGCCGAGGGATTCAGCAAGAGCACATCGTCGAGTCGGATCAGCATGCCCCGGGTCGTGTCGCCGCCGATGCCCCGGTTCGCGCTCTTCATTCCCGGGAAGCGACCGGCGAGGCTCGTTCCCCAGCCCTGCGTGATCGAGTCACCAAGAAAGACGACCGCCTTCTGATCGACTTCGACCTGGGCGGACCATTGAGCACGGAGTTCCGGCCAGCGCTTCATGAGACCCTCGTAGCGGCGGAGGGGTCCGACGCCGGGGAGTGCTGCCTCGGCCGCGACTGACGGAAAAGCATATCTCTTGAGCGCAGCCGCATCCTGAGTCTGGCCGGTTCCGGAGAGAGTCAGGTAAACGAAAGCCGTCAGAAGGGAATTTCGGAAAGAACGTTTCATGGCGCGGAGACTAATCGCCAGCCCCGCCGAGGGCAACGGGAATCGTTCCACCTGGCGGGACCTCACGAAGCTCTCCGTTATCAACGAAATCGCAGCGGCCTCGAACGGATCCCAGAGAGAGATGCCCGATCCCCGGGGGGGCCGTCATTGAGCCATTGTCAGAGGGCTCAAAACATGGCAGTCTCCTGCCCCTATGAGATTATCAACCCTCGCGTTTTGCGCCCTGACTGTCGGCATCACTTTCTGCACCTCAGGTGCCGAAGAGAAGAAGGCTCCCCAAGCCTCTCCGACCGGCTATACGGACACCCCATTTCTGCCTGGCGGAAAATGGAGAGTTCACGATGACTCCCGCCCCCGCCCCGTCGAGGTGACGCCGGGTGCCACCGCCGCAGAGCCACCTTCTGACGCGATTGTCCTATTCGGCGGAAAGGATCTAGACGAGTGGGTTATGGAAAAAGACAAATCTCCTGCTGATTGGGTCGTGAAGGAGGGTTTTGTTGAAGTCCCTCCGTCAGGGCAGGGTGCCGGGGGCTACATGGTGACCAAACGTGAATTCGGTGACATTCAGCTTCACATCGAATTTGCGACCCCGGAGAAAGTCGAAGGAAATTCTCAGGGACGCGGGAACAGCGGGATTTTTATCCTGGGAGGGTTTGAGGTCCAGGTGCTGGATTCCTACGAGAATAAGTCCTATGCCGATGGTCAGGCCTCCGCGATCTACGGATACAAACCGCCGCTGGTCAATGCCTCTCGCAAACCCGGCGAATGGCAGACCTACGAGATCGTCTTCGAAGCGCCAAAATGGGACGCCGACGGCAATTTGCTGAAAAAAGCCTATCTCACCGTTTTTCACAACGGCGTTCTCACCCATCACCGCCAGCCCTTTCTCGGGCCCACCGGTCACAAAACAGTGGCCAACTACAATACCGTGCAGGAAACCGGACCGATCAAACTCCAGAATCACAACAATCCGACCCGATTCCGGAATATCTGGGTGAGGGAACTGGATCTGGACGCGCACGAATAGACCGCCTTCCCCAACCGTGTTAGAAACAAAAAAGACGAGCTTTCGGGCTCGTCTTTTTCTTTTTGATCGGAAAACACTTCTAAGAATCAAAGACCGGTCGCACGGGGCGCTTCGGTTTTTACGGGCTTGGCTTCCGCCGCTTTGGCCTCGGCTTCCTTCTTCCCGTGGTCAGCTTCAGCAGCATGCTGATCCTTGCCGTGGCTCTCTCCCGAAGGAGACTCCCCGTGGTCTACCTCGGCGTGCGCTTCATGGCCTTTACCGTGCTCCATATGGAGTTTCTGCGTCTCTGCAAACTCGTGACGTTCACATCCCGTCGATGCTAAGCCGAGAAAACCTACCGAAACGACTAACTGGCACAGAAATTTCATGGTGATTTCCTTACGCGTGTCCCGGCGATTTTGCAACTTCCAAGTTCCCCTCACCCTCTGTTCGTTCCGACAGCGGAATCGAGGGGAGATCGAGCGATTTTCCGACCGCCTCAAGGAAACGTTCCACGGCACTGTCCAGTGGTCCGCCGAGCCGGGCCCCGGCCGCCAGAGTATGCCCGCCGCCGCCGAATTCGGCGCAGATCGCCCCCACACTGAATCGCTCCTCTTTAGAGCGCGAACTCACCCGCACTTTTCCATCCGGGAGTTCCTCAAACAGGACTGCGATCATCACCGTATCGATCGCCCGAATCACGTCGATCACGCCTTCGGTATCTCCCTGCTGTAAATCCAGAGAACGGGAAACGGCCACCGGAAGTATCACACTGGCGCAGCGTCCCCCGAAGTCGAGACGCATCTCCTGCAAAAGTATCCGCAACGCAAGCACCCGCCGCCCGGGGTAATTTTCGTAGAGCATCCGGTTGAGCCGGCCAACATTGATGCCGAGCGCCGCAAGTTCACCGGCAATATGGAATGTCGCAGGCGTCGTCGCCGGATATCGAAAACTCCCCGTATCGGTCGAGATTGCGGCGAGGAGATTCTCCCCGATCGCAGCGTCGAGCGGCCATCCGGCAAAACGAGCCAGTTCGTAGACGATCTGGCCGGTCGCGGGAGATCGCGAATCGACGTGAACGAGATCACCAAATTCTGTGTTGCTGATGTGATGGTCAATATTGATCACCGTCCCGATTCCATCCGCCATTTCCCAAACGGCCGCGTTGACCCGATCCTTCCCGGCCGAGTCGAGCACAATCATCAGATCCGCCCGGGATTTTTCCGCAGGCCTTTTGACAAGGTCACTTCCCGGCAAGAAAGAGAGGCTCTCCGGGACTGGGTCGAAATTGACAATTTCAACCCTCTTTCCCAATTTCATGAGAATCAGTCCCATCCCCAGAGCGGAACCGATCGCATCTCCGTCGGGCCTGTCATGACTCACCACAAGAACGGAACCGGCCGCCTCAATTCGTTCCTTGAGTTCTGAAAGCGTCGCAGACACAGGGTTTATCGGGGTTTACTATGACGAGAGACAGGGTGAGGTCCGGAAATGCCAACAAAATTCAACTACGCCCGAAGCAGGGACCATCGCCAGCTACCCTTTCCTTGCGCTATCACCCGGCTCGTCGGGGAGATCAATCTCACCGATCTCGTCGAGGATGTTCAGAACTCGAACGCCGCGCTCGATTGATTCATCGATCTTGAAATGAAGAATCGGCGTGCAGCGCAGGACGACCCGCTTCATCACGACTCCCTGAATCATCCCGCGTTTCGCGTTCAGACGCCTCACGACTTCCTGGGCTTCACCGGGGGTCGTGCCGATGACCCCTATAAATACCTGAGCGGTCTTCAAGTCGATTGCGGTCTCGACATCGTGAATCGTCACGAGCATGCCGGTGAACTCAAAGTGTTTCTCAATGCACGAGCTGATTTCTCGCTTGAGAAGTTCGTTGATACGGGCGATGCGCTGGCTCATGATACGGGATTGGAAAAGGGGCCCGGTAACACTACCAGCCGGGTAAACGACCACATCAAAGTGTCTGCTCGAGTTTCTCCAACTCGTAACACTCGATCACATCGTCCTTCTGGTAGTCGTTAAACTTGCCCAGTTTGATCCCGCACTCGAGGCCGACTTTGACCTCTTTGACGTCGTCCTTGAATCGACGAAGCGTGCTGAATCCACCGTCGTAGATCGGTACACCGTCCCGCAGGACCCGCGCCCGGGCACGTCGACCGATCCGGCCATCCGTGACCATACACCCACCGACCTTGCCGGAGGACAATTTGAATACCTCAAGCACCTTCGCATGGCCGATCACCTTCTCGCGGGTTTCCGGATCGAGAAGCCCGAGCATCGCCTCCTTCACCTGGTCAATCAGTTCGTAGATGATGGAGAAAAGTTTCACCTGCACCCCTTCACGCTTGATGAGTGGCTGTGCCTTTGACTCAACCTTGGTATTAAAACCGATCAAAATCGCATCTGAAGCACTCGCGAGAAGCACGTCGGCCTCGGTAATCGGACCGGCGCTTTGACGGAGAATCTCGGCGGAAATTTTGTCGGACTCGATCTCAATGAGTGACTTCTCAATGGCCTGCAGGGAGCCCTGCGCATCGGCCTTGATGATGAGCCGCAACGTTGCCTTCTTACCTTGCTCGATGTTGTCAAAAAGCGTCTCAAGCGCCGATCTCTGGATCGGAGCGAGCTTCGCCTGGCGCTTCTGCTCGAGGCGTTCTTCACTGAGTTTCTTCGCTTTCCGCTCCGACTCCATCTCGACCAGTTCGTCACCCACATTCGGAACGCCGGAATACCCGACGATCTCTATGGGGGTGGACGGACCTGCTGAATCGACTCGCTTGCGTTCATCATTCAGGAGGGCTTTAACCTTCCCGTGCATCACACCGCAGATAAATGAGTCACCGACGTTGAGTGTCCCTGTCTGGATAAGGACAGTTCCGGTCGGACCCTTACCGGCTTCGGTCCGGGCCTCGATCACGATGCCGCGAGCAGGCCCCTCCGGATTGGCCTTCAATTCGAGGACCTCGGACTGCAAATGGATCATTTCGAAGAGTTCATCGAGACCCTTCCCGGATTTCGCCGAGACTTCGACGCAAATCGTAGAGCCACCCCAGTCTTCGGGGGAGAGACCATTCTCCTGCAACTGGCCTTTGACACGCATCACATCGGCCCGCGCAAGATCCACTTTGTTTATCGCCACGATGATCGTGACGCCGGCTGCCTTGCAGTGATCGATCGCCTCAAAAGTCGTCGGCATGAGCCCGTCATCCGCAGCGACCACGAGCACCACGATGTCGGTCACGTTAGCTCCGCGGGCCCGCATCTCCGAAAAAGCGGCGTGACCGGGGGTGTCGATAAAGGTGACGGTCTTCCCGTCGCGTACCACCTGGTAAGCCCCGATATGCTGAGTGATCCCGCCCGCTTCACCGGCAACGACACGCGAGCCCCGATAGGCATCAAGCAAAGACGTTTTCCCGTGATCGACATGACCCATAAAGGTAACCACCGGAGGACGGATGAAAAGCTTATCCTCCTCGACCTCCTCAATGGCCTGTTCAACAGGAGCCTCAATGACTTCTTCGACCTTATGGACCCCCGCCCCTTTTTCACGCTTTTCCCTTTCGAAAATATATCCGTGCTTCTCGCAAATCTTCGATGCCACCTCGGGCTCGATGGCCTGTGCCAGGCTCGCAAAGACATCCATGTCCATGAGGTCCTGGATGAGAAGAAAAGGCTTCAACTCCATCATCTTCGCCAACTCTTTGACAATGATGGGCGGCTTGATGTGGATAATTTTCTTGTCCCCGATAACCTCAACGGAGTTCTCGCGCTCCTCGGGAATCTCATTGGAATCCGCGTCGCCCACCTTCGTTGGATTTGCTACAGCTTCAGCGGCGGCGGCGGCTTCCGAACGCTCATTCTGCGCCCGGTGACTCGCCGCTTTCATCCCCGAGAGGGTATCCACGGGATTTTCTTTCCCCAGATGCCCGTATACGGATCCCTGATCTGCAATCGGCACCGTCTGCCTCCCTTTACGAACCACCCTCTTCTCCCCCTTTTCAAAAAGGTTGAGCGCACCCGCCTTCTGCTCGTCCAGGGACATGTCCACGGACTTAGACTCAGATTCCGGGGAATCCACCTTCACTTTGGCGGGGCTGGGCTTGCGGGGCATAGGGGCGTTGGGGGTATTAGCGTGGCTCGACCGGGAGATTTGCTTTAAATTGATAAACTATTTTCTAAAATTGAGAAGAGCGGAAGTAATCCTTTCGGGATACTCCTATTCGGCACTCTGCTCAACCACTTCAGCCTCGGAGGGCTCGTCTTCCGCCACGTCAGTGACAGCATCAACGGTGCCGCCCGTCGCCAGGACCGCTTTGTTTCGAATCACACGGGCCTCCTCGACAGGTATCCCGAGAACCCCTGCGATATCGACGTCGTCGACATCGTTGGCAAGCATGTCGAGCGTCGTAAGACCGCCGCGCACAAGAGCGGCAGCCACATCCGGTTCAATTCCAGCCCCCTTGGAAAGGGTTGACGCCGCGCCGGCAACCTGTGCCTCGAAGGCTTCGTGGGCCGATTCATCCTTCTGCACCTGAACATCCCAGCCGATGAGACGTGCGGTGAGACGCGCATTCTGGCCGCGACGACCGATCGCTTTGGAAAGCTCTTCCTCGTCAACTTTCACGAGAATGGACTTTTTCACTTCATCGATCGTGATCGACTTGATCTCTGCCGGCTTGAGCGCTTCCTGCACAAAAGCACGCATATCGTCACTCCAGCGGATGATGTCCACTTTCTCGTTGTTCAGTTCACGGACAATGTTCTTCACCCTCGCTCCGCGAAGCCCGACACAGGCTCCTACGGGATCAACTTTCGTGTCTGCGCTGTATACCGCCACCTTGGTGCGATAACCCGCTTCCCGGGCGAGCGAACGGATCTCAACAGTACGGTCAGCGATTTCACTCACCTCGGACTCGAAAAGGCGCCGCACAAAATTCGGATGGCTCCTCGAAAGAATAATCTCCGGCCCGCGAGCACCGTTTTCCACAGCCACGACGTAGGCCCTGATACGATCACCCACGTTGTATTCTTCAGTTGAGACTCGCTCGCGCTGATGCATGACCCCCTCGAACTTACCAAGATCGACGTAGACATCGCCTCGCTCAAACCGTCTCACGGTGCCACTGACGATATCACCAGCCCGATCCTTGTATTCCTCGTAGATCATCTCCTTTTCCGCCTGGCGGAGACGCTGCATCATCGTCTGCTTCGCAGTCTGCGCGGCAATACGACCGAAGTTCGACGGCGTGATGTCCACCTCAATTTCGGCACCCACATCGATACCGGGCTTCAGACGACGGGCCGTGAAGATATCAACCTCGTCATACGGGTTGTTCACCCGGTCGCGAACAATGAGCGTCGCATAGGCGCGTATATCCCCCTTCTCCGGGTCGATATGAATGCGCATTTCACGCGCCGGTCCGATACTCTTACGGGATGCGGAAAGAAGAGCGGTCTCGAGCGCATCGATCATCGTGTGGCGCTTGATTCCCTTCTCTTTTTCGTAATATTCGAAAAGTGCTAGCAGTTCGTTTGTCATTTTTCCAACGGGTCCTCCGATAATGAGACAAAAAAAAGCGGGACAAGCCCACTTAATCAACCCGACCACTATGGGGCCGGAATCTCAAAATTGCAGCGTACCAAACCTATTCGATACGCTACCCGTCCTTAGCACGTAAATCCTCGTAAATCAAGTCACTATTGTCTAAAAATGCAAATCACGGAACGCCCGAAAATCAGGGCCGTCAGCTTCGATGCCGCCGGAACCCTCATCCACCTGGCCGAAGAAGTGGGTGTTTCCTACGCCAGAGTAGCCGGGCGCTACGGAATCGCGGCTGACCCTGTAGCCCTGAACACAGCCTTCCGGACGGTCTGGAAGCGCACGCCACCCCCGTTCTCGGAAGACAGGCACACCACGGATCCCCGCGAAAGGGACTGGTGGGGACGCCTTGTTCGCGAAGTCTTTCACGAAGCTGGAAGCCCCGTTTACGGAAATGAACTCTTTGACGAGTTTTTCGACACGCTTTACCGGCACTTTGAGGAGCCCGGGACCTGGCTCCCCCTGCCGGATGCCAAGGACGTCGTCGAGGCAGTGGCTCGTCGGCATCGCTGTGTCGTGCTTTCCAACTTCGACGCCCGCCTCCGCCGCATCCTCGCCGACATTGACCTGCTCGCTCCCTTCGAAGCCCTTTTCCTTTCGTGTGAAAATCGCCTCTCCAAGCCTGACCCACGCCTTTTCGCCAGGGTGAGTAATGCCCTCGATATCCCGCCTCAAGAGATTCTTCACGTGGGTGACGATCCCCTCTGCGACTGGGCCGGAGCCGCCGCCGCCGGATTCCAACATTTCCGCGTCGGGACAGGGCAACAAAATATTTCGGACTTATTAATTGAACTTTCGCTTGCGTGATCTCCAAGCGTGACTAAATTTCGCGCCCGTCCCTGCCCCGTGCCGGTGACGAGCTCTCAACGGAAAGGTAGCTCAGTTGGTAGAGCAGTTGGCTTTTAACCAATTGGTCCTGGGTTCGAATCCCAGTCTTTCCACTCTCTTTATTCGGGTCTCCACCAGGGTCTCCGGGTGGGTCTCCACCAAAGTTTGGGGACTTTCTATTTTTAACCGACGAAGGCGGTCGACGCAGATTCGTCAAAAGAGGTTCTCGACAAAATCGATCCTGACGCCAGTCTTTAGCCCGATGAGCCATTCCCTGATTGACGCCCTCCAGCCGCTTTATTCCGCCGTTGTCGCCGATGTCCTCGACGCCCACGGATATCCGAATCAGACTTTCTCGCCGGAGGTGCGGGCACTCACCCCGGCTAATCGGGTCGCCGGTCGTGTTTTTACGATGAAGGCGGAAGTCGTGCATGCGGTGCCGGAGAACCCGTATGAACTGGAAATGGCGGCGATCGACGTGGCGGAGCGTGGTGACGTCCTGCTCGTCGATGCCGGGCATGACCGGAGTTGCGCCTTCTGGGGCGAGTTGCTGAGCACTGCCTGCCTCGCCAAAGGCGTGCACGGTATCGTCATGACCGGATGCTCCCGCGATTTATGGGCCCTGAATCGATTGAATTTCCCCGTGTTCGGAATCGGCTGTTCCCCCGCCGACAGCAAAGGGCGCCTTGATGTCACCGCTATCCGGGAACCGATCGTCATCGATGGGGTGACGGTTTGTCAGGGTGATTATATTCTCGGCGACTGTGATGGTGTCGTCGTCATTCCACAGGAAGTCGCCTCTGAGGTCATCGCAGCCGCCATGGAGAAGGTGTCTGGAGAAAACACGGTGAGGGAGGAACTCGCCGCCGGAGTGCCGGTCGGAGAGGTTTTCCGGAAACACGGAATTCTGTGATCACTCCCTTTCAAAAGGAAAGAGTGGCTTTCGTCGGTTTTTATAACACAGCTTCGTCATGTCCGCTCGCGTTACGCCCGGTGAATCGACATGTAGGAATCCCCCTTTCGCGACGGGCTCATAGGCTGCCATAGGTGCGATGACTCCTTTGGCGACGATGAGATCGAAGGTCGCCGGATCGACACCGAAAGTGGTCAATTGAGCGAGGCTGAAGGGCGCCATCCGCCGCGTCGTCACCATGATGACGAGACCCGTGTCCTCCAGATCGAGCATCGCCGTCGGTCCCTGATCAAACTCGGAAAAGCCACCGTGACGAGCCTGCGACTCGCGGAATTTCCCATCATGGAGCGAACGCACGAAAAAACGCCCTCTCACCGGGGCGACCGGATCACCGATCGCGGCATCGATCATTCCTCCTTCCCCGACTTCGCAGGCACGTTTCGCCACAGCGGAATCATGAAGACAAACGAATGCCCTCCCTTTTCTGCCGGCCATCATCCATTCCCGCACGATAGCAGTGCTGTCTGCCGGGGAACCACCACCGACATTGTCGCCCATATCGAGGAGGACGACGGGATGCTCCGGGGATTTCGCCGCGAGCGATACGGCTGCCGGAACGGTGAGAAAACCCGGATCAAAAGTCGCCCGCCGCTCCCACATGAGCGAGGCCACAGCGTCTGCCTTATTTTGCGCAAGGGCGATGTCGCCATCCGCAACAACAAGTACAGACGAACCCATCTCAATAACATCGGCGTAGGGGAATCCGAGGATGATCGACCCACTGAGAACGCCGGTCGCACTGAAAATTCCGTCCGCCTCATCGTAAAGCGGTCTGAGAGGAGCGACTGAGGTGTTCTGGCATTGGATATTAATCGCCAGGGGAGGAAATGCGGCGGCCTGAACCGGTCGAACTTCTCCTGCGAGGGTCCGACACATGAGCGCCGCCGCTTTCATCCCGGTCTCCCGTTGATCGAGATGCGGGTTCGTCGAATAGGCGATGAGCGCATCAGTCGCACTCACCATTGCCGATGAGAGATTGGCGTGAGGATCCAGAGTGGCGATGATAGGAATCTCGTTTCCAACAAGCTTACGAAGCTCTGAAAGCCAGTAACCGTCCGCGTCGGGGTATCCCTCTGCAACGGTCGCCCCGTGGGGAGCGGCGAGGATGCCGTCCAACTGCCCGACTTCCGCAACGGCCACCAGGATCTCAGCAACGAGAGCCAGAAAATCCTCCCTGACAATCACCCCGAAGGGCAAGGCTCGTGCCAGAAAGATCGGTACTGGTACGATCCCCGCTTCGTCGAGTCCTGCAAAAAAACCCCCGACCTCGTGCGGGGCGTTCGCCATTGTCTCACGAATTACCTCTCCCTTAAGCAAAAGGTCCGATTCAAAATGGGCACGCCTGGTTACCTCCGCAATAAAGGTATTCGACTCCTGTAAGAAACCGACGATGCCGACGCGGCGGGTATTCATGGCCGCAGTAGAAATCGGACACAGACAGGGCTGCCGACCTTGATCCCGGAGTCATTGTAAGTCAGCGCTCCCGTCGTCTCGTCAATCGAGAAGACGGTCACGGTTCCCGACTGCTGCCCGGCAGCGAGCAGCCATTTCCCGGAAGGGGAAACGACAAAGCCCCGGGGCGTCTTGCCTCGAATCGGCTCGTTCTCGACGTATTTCAGTTTCCCCGTTTTGTCGTCGATCCCGTAAACGACGATTGAATCGTGCCCTCGATTGGAACCATAGAGGAAGCGACCGGATGGATGAGCAACCACCTCGGCAGTGGAACCCACCGCCGCCGCGCCCCCGGGCAGGGTACTGATCGACTGTATCTCAGTGAAGGTTCCCGTGTTCTTATCCACCTCGAAGGCTGTCATCCGGAGAGTCATTTCATTGATGACATAGGCGAAACCACCACCCGGCCGGAAAGCTAAATGACGAGGCCCGGAACCGGGGGTGATGACCGTTTCACCAGTGGATACCAGGGCACCGGTGGACGGATCGAGAGAATAGCGGTATATACGGTCGGTCCCGAGGTCGGCGGCATAGGCGAAGCGATTATCGGGTGAAAAATTGATCGAGTGGGCGTGTGGACCAGCCTGCCTTTTAGGATCCACGCTGCTACCCTTGTGCTGAATGACGCTGGCCGCTTCCGAAAGTGAACCGTCCTCCGCTATCCGGTAGCTCGCGACACTTCCCGCACCGTAGTTGGCTATGGCAAGGAATTTGGCATCCGAGGTGACTGCCACATAACAGGGCCCCGCTCCGCCTGATCCCTGTTGATTGATCAGTTCGAGCTTGCCTGAGTCGAGAATACGAAAAGCACTCACGACACCCCCGCCTTTTACGTCGGATACTTCGGAGACAGCGTAGAGCCGTTTTCCTGACGGCGCGATGGTGAGAAATGAAGGACTCGTAATCTCTGCCGCAAGAACAGGGTCAGAGAGCTTGCCCGTAGCGCCGTCAAAGTCAGAGAAATAGATACCCTCTGATTCGCCCTTTTTCGTATAGGTGCCGAAGTAAACGCGAGCCTCCCCGGCCCGGATCAGATGGCCATAGGCGACGAGGGCAGTCAGCAGGAGAAGTCTGGAAACAAAAATGGGGATCTTCATCTCCCAGTGTGACAACTCCCGCGCGATGAGGAAAGAACCAAATGTGGCGGATTCTCGTATCCTCGCATCAAACCCTGTCAGGCGCGCTGCCCTACCCTGTCTGAGCCCCCCGGCCCTCCCATTGCATCCTCACATCCTCGGTGTGATACGCCGGGAAAGGACCCAGCCCCTGCCTTCCTCTTTTTCCCCCCGGCCCTGACGGAAGATATTGACGAGGATGCCCACCGAGAGGAAACCCATAACGAGAGACGAACCACCGTAACTGACAAATGGCAGGGTGAGCCCGGTATTTGGCAGAACGGAAGTGGTGACGCCAATGTTCAGAAACGCCTGAAAGCAGATGAATCCCGCCAATCCGATCGCAAGGAGAGTACCGAATCGATCCGGCGCGTGAAAACCGATCACGAATCCGGAAACCGCGATGGTGATGAAGGCGAGAACGACGAGGACCGTGCAGATAAGGCCCATCTCCTCTCCTATCATCGGAAAAATGAAGTCAGTGTGCGCAAAGGGCATATAGAGCATTTTTAAACGCCCCTCCCCGACTCCTCTGCCGGTCAATCCACCGGAACCAATTGCCATGAGCGATATCCATTGCTGGAAGCCGGCCCCGAGACGGTGTTTCTCAGGGTCGACGAACGCCATGAGGCGCTCCATCCGGTTTGGAGCATAGCTGAGCATTCCGATAAACCCGATGACACCCATCATGACCAGACCGGTCAAATATTTCCAATTGGCCCCGGCTACGAATAGCAGGAGAAAGGCGGTCGAAGCAAGAACCATCGACGTGCCGATGTCCACCTCGAACAGGATCATTAGAATCGGAATGGCCACGATTCCCAATGGCTTGGCGAAACCTCGAAGAAATTCACCCCCGGAATCAGGGTGACGCGAGAACCAATAGGCAAGAAAGACAACCATGGCGATTTTCCCGAACTCGGAGGGCTGCATCTGCAACGACCCGAGCGCGATCCAGCGGCGCTCTCCGTTGATCTCCCTGCCAACACCCGGAAGGAAACAGAGAGCGAGCAGAAAACAGACGACACCAAGGAGGAGCCAGACATGTGTTTTCCAGAATCGATAGTCCACTGCGGCGGCAAACCAGCATACGCCGATGCCGATCACGAGCCACACCGCCTGTCGCTTGGCCTCGTAATAGCCGTCAACCGACGATGCCTGAGCACTGAAGATGCAGGTGCTTATCAACATGACGAACCCGACGATAACGAGGAACGACACCGAGGAGAGGAGGAGAATAAGGCTATTACGATGCATCTAAAGAGAACATTTCACGAATAGGGACGAAGAACAATTTGATAGGGAAAATCAGTTTCCTGCGGGAATTCGGAGTTCACGGCCAATTTGAAGCGCCTCGGCGTTCTTGATTCCGTTCTCGCTCAAAAGCTTATTGAAGGGCACATTGAACTTCCGCGCGATCGCCCAGGCGGTGTCACCCGGCTTCACCTGATAGTTTGCCAGCTTCGTTTTTGTCTCGGGCTTGGCCGATGGTGCGACCGCCTCAGGGGTCACTGCCGGAGCCGATACGGCTGCACTGGTGACCGGAGGAGCAGCCGCGGGTTCCCCTTTCGCCGGGATGGTCAACCAGCGGCCCGGGTAAAGCTCATTGTCCGAGCGGATGGCATTCTTTTCCCTCAGAGCTGCGGCCGAAACACCGAGTTCATCGGCGATCTCGGGGAGAGTGTCGCCGGCCTGGACGCGGTATTGCTCGCCTTTGCTGGGATCAGCACGCAGGGGTTCTGCCGGTGCATGCCTGGCCTGCATTTCCACCGGAGCACCGGCTGATGAAGCGGAAGTGGAGGTTGGGGTTGCCGGCACTTCCGATGCGAGTTCCTTCGCTTCCTGCACTGCTGATTCAAAATTCTGTCTGGCAGTACTGATTTTGATGGCACTGGTCTCTGATGCTTTATCCACCATCTTGAAGGCGAGGATCCCGCCAATCGCGATGGCATGAAGGAGAATCACAACACTGAAAATGCGGGTAAGCCTCACATCGGGAGTGTCAAGATACCAATCCTGTTCCTCCGTAACATTGGCTGACAGTTTCATCTGTGCCCGCGCTTTTCCCATGACACCCTGTCGGGCGCCCTTAGCCGTTCTCCGGTTTCTTCTATTGTTGCTCATCATTGTCGTTGGTTGTTGTTGGAAAAATCTGAGTCCTGACCCGTCAGTCTGCGTTGAGGGCCGCCACTGCCTCACGAAAGGCGACCCCGCGCGCTTCATATCCGGTGAACATGTCAAAGCTTGAAGTCCCCGGCGAAAAGAGGACGACCTCGCCCGCCCTCGAGAGTTCACTTGCCATCCTGACGGCTTCATTCACGTCAGCTGCGAAATGGCAGGGTACGATGCCATCCCAGGCAATGGAGATATCACGAGCGATCTCACCGATGCAGATGACGAGACGTGCCATTCTCCCCGCGACATCTCTCAATTCACTAAAATCGAGACCTTTGTTTTTTCCTCCGGCAATGAGAACGACGGGTTTCTCCTGTCCGATCAGAGCGCTCTCGAGTGAATGAAGATTTGTCGACTTTGAATCGTTGAGGTAGGTCACTCCATTAATCGTGGCGACCTTCTCACAACGATGCGGTGGCGGATTGAATGAATTGACGGCAGGAGTGATCCGGCCCCAGCCTATCCCGAGACGATCTGCGACCGCGAGCGCAACCATGACATTTTCAGCATTGTGCTTCCCCTGGAGGGTGCCGGAAGCAAACGGAAACTCGCGTCCTGTTCCGGCATGGTGAATGACACCATCGCCGTAATGAAAATCCCCACCCTACCGAAATGCCGAAAAGGTGACGGTGTCGCCCTTCAGTCCGAGGTCACACTCCAGCTTGTGAATTGCCAGCGTCGCGGAAGAGTTATTTGCAAAGATCCGAAACTTGGCTGCGTAATAGTCCTCAACAGTTCGATATCGGTCCATGTGGTCCGGTGCAAAGTTCATCCAGATCGCCACATCGGGGGAGAAACGGGAGACCGTTTCGAGCTGAAATGAACTTACCTCGAGAACAATCCAATCATAGGATTCCCCGGAGAGCACGACCTCGCTGTAGGCGAGGCCGATATTGCCTGCGGCGATTGCTCTGAGGCCTGCCGCATTGAGCATGTCCGCGATCAGTGCCGTAGTGGTCGTCTTCCCGTTTGTCCCGGTGATGGCGATGACAGGAGCGGCCCCCAGCCGATAGGCCAACTCTATCTCACCAATAAGCTCCGATGAAGCAGCTCCGAAAGCAGTCGCGATCGGCCACGAGATGTCGATACCGGGACTGATGACAGTGAGATCGAAATGTCCCGCAGGCTGTAAAGCCCTGTCACCACAGGTAAGGGTCAAACCGCCGCCTGCAAATTTCGTCACGGCCGAAGCAAGTTTTTCAGGGTTTCCACTGTCGAATGCCTCCACGTTGGCACCGCGCGAGCGCGCCAGTGCGGCAGCGGCATAACCGCTGCTGCCTGCCCCGAGTACTGCGACACGTTTTCCTTTGAGATCCATTCTAACGAAGTTTCAAGGTCATCAGGCCTACCATGGCGGAGATGATTGAGATGATCCAAAAACGATTGATTACCTTGCTCTCCTCCCAGCCGAGGAGCTCGAAGTGGTGGTGGATCGGTGACATTTTGAAGATCCGTTTTCCCGTCATTTTGAAGGAGGCGACCTGGAGGATGACGGACATGGCCTCCATCACGAAGACGAAGCCGATCACGACGAGGAGGAGCTCCTGCTTGCAGCAGATCGCGATCATGCCGAGCATGCCGCCGATGGAGAGAGAGCCGGTGTCGCCCATGAAAACGCGGGCGGGATGGCAATTGAACCAGAGGAACCCGAGGGCGGCCCCGACGAGGGCGGCAGAGAAGATGGAGACCTCGCCGGCGGAGGGATGGAAGGGAACAAAGAGGTACTTCTCGGCGAGGATCTGGTGGCCGGCGATGTATGTGAGGGCGGCATAGGCGAGTCCGGTCGTGACGGTGCAACCGGAGGCGAGGCCATCGAGTCCATCGGTGAGATTCACGGCATTCGACGCCCCGACGATGACGAGGGGCAGGAGGATGAGGGTAAAGAGTCCCATATCCTCGATGATCGCGAATTTGATCGAGGGGATGAACAGCTGGCGGATGTATGCCGAGGTCTCGGGGAGGAAATACAGATAGCCGACCGCGATCACCGCGACCGCAAACTGGACGATGAGCTTGAAGCGACTGCTGACGCCCTTCGAGTTTTTCTTCGTGACCTTCTTGTAGTCGTCGAGGAAACCGAGGAACCCGGTCGTAATCGTGACGAAGATGAGGGCCTGGATGAATGGGTTTGTGATCCTCGCCCAGAGCAGGACTGAGACGAGGACGGCACCGACGATGAGGATGCCGCCCATCGTGGGGGTGCCGGTCTTGATACCGTGGAGTTCGGCGAGACGATGGACTTCCTCCTTCGTGCGGATGGGCTGGCCGATCTTGAGCGAGGTAAGCTTGAGAATGACTCGATTCCCCATCATAACGGAAATGAGGAAGGCGGTGAGACAGGCACCCGCCGCTCGCGGAGTCTGGTATCGGAAGACGTTGAAGACGTCGAACCAGTCGGAAGAATCGGTGTCTAGGAGATGGAGGTAGTAGAGCATGGCGGAGGGTCAGCGGAAAGATTCGATGCACCGCTCCATCGCGGCGGACCGGCTCCCTTTCACGAGGACGAGATCGCCCCCGGTGAGATAGTTCCGGAGGAAGGCAGCGGCTTCGGTATGCGTGTCAAAATTTTGGTTCACGGCGAGATTCACTGCCCGTTCGTTAATCCGTGCGGCACGTGAACCGACCGTGACAAGTGCGTCAATGCCCTGTTCGACGACGCGATCGCCAAGACGAAAATGCTCGATCTCTTCATGTTCGCCGAGCTCGCCCATAAACCCCAGCACCGCGACACGCCGACCCTTTACCTCCGCTGACCGAACTGTCTGGAGAGCGGCGAGCATCGAATCGGGATTCGCATTGTAGCTGTCGTCAATAAAATCGATGCCGCGAATAGTAAGCTCCTCCAATCGACCGTGGGTGAGTTGGACACCAGCCAGGGCTTCCGCGATTTCGAGAGGGGCGATCCCTTCGCGAAGACCCACCGCAGCCGCGAGGAGGGCATTCATGACCATATGATTCCCCCTCACCGGCAGCACTACCGGAACCGCATCGCCAAACTCGGAGCACAGACTGAATCGCATCCGCCCCCCGGAGTCGGCGACAAGTGACTCGGCGCGGACCACGCCATTGCCGATGCCGACAGGAACCATTTCGCAGGCAACTGAGTTTTTCACCAACTCGTAAAAATCATCCGCTCCCGGCATCACACAATAACCACCCGCAGGCACTGCCCCGGGTAGCTCAGCTTTCTCGGCGGCGATGGCCTCACGCGTACCCATGAACTCGATATGAGC